>NZ_JAAGPN010000246.1:0-11944 GCF_017104805.1 Paraburkholderia sp. Ac-20347
TGACGGCCAGCGGCGTGCAATCGGTCGCGCTGGGCGGCGACAAGGTGGATACCCTTCAGGATGCCGCCGCGAAAGCCACGGGCGAGCGCGCGGTGGCGGTGGGCGCGGCGACGCGGGCGATGGGCAACAACTCGATCGCGCTCGGCAGCACCGTGACGGCCGCCGCCGACGACGCCGTGGCGATCGGTTCGAGCGCTGCGGTGAGCGGCGCGGGATCGGTCGCGCTGGGCGTGAAGGCGAACGGCGTCGGCGTCAATGCGGCGGCGATCGGCGCCGGTTCGACGGCGTCCGGCGACGCGTCCACGGCGATCGGCAATCTCGCCATGGCAAGCGGCAAGAACGCGCTCGCGATGGGCCCATCCGCGAGTGCTTCGGCGGATAACGTGATCGCGATGGGGCAGGGTGCGAAAGGCACTGTGAGCGGCGCGATTGCAATTGGTCAGGTCGCTGCCGCGCAAGGCGCGAACAGCATCGCGCTGGGCTACAACGCCGTCACCGGCTCCACGTCGACGGCGGACGGCAACATCGCGATCGGCGCGAACGCGGGCATTGCGAACAAGGGCTCGGGCATCATCGTGATCGGCCGCAACGCGAAGCTCAGGAACGACGGCGGCACGTCGAGCATCACGGGCGACGGCTCGATCGTGATCGGTGACGGCGCCAGCATCTTCGGCAGCAACAGCACCGCGCTCGGCGCGAATACGTATTCGCAGTACTCGGGCGCGACGCTCGTCGGCGCGGGCGCGCGTTCGTCGGTGATGGGCGGTGGTACAGCGCTCGGCCAGGGCGCGTCGGTCGCGGCGGACAATGCCGTCGCGCTGGGCGCCAATTCGATCGCCGACCGGGCCAATGCGGTCTCGGTCGGCACTGCGACCGCGGCGCGGCAGATCGTCAACGTGGCGGCCGGCGCGGTGAGCGGTACGAGCACCGATGCGGTCAACGGCTCGCAACTCAACACGACGAATACGCAGGTGACGGCGAACGCCAGCGCCATTACCACGTTGCAAGACTTGACCGACAACGCCGTGATGTACGACTCGACGGCGCATGATTCGGTCACGCTCGGCGGTGTGGGTTCTGCTACGCCGATCGCGCTGCATAACGTTGCGAATGGCGCAATCGACGCAACGAGTTTCGATGCGGTCAACGGCTCGCAACTCTACGCGACCAACACACAAGTGACGGCGAACACGAGCGCAATCACCGCACTACAAGGTCAAACCGCCGACTCAGTGAGGTACGACTCGTCGTCGCACGATTCGATCACGTTCGGCGGCGCGGGTACGAGCACGCCGATCGCGCTGCACAACGTGGCGGCAGGCGCAGTGAGCGATGCGAGCAACGATGCCGTGAACGGCGCGCAGCTTTTCAAGCTCGCGAGCAGCACGGCCAGCGGTCTGGGCGGCGGTTCGACGGTGAACAGCGACGGCTCGATCACGACGCCGACTTACACCGTCGGCGGCGCGACGTTCCACAACGCGGGCGAAGCCTTCACGAACATCGACGGCCGCACGACCGCGAACGCCGACGCAATCAGCAACCTTCAAGGCCAAACCGCCGACGCCGTGATGTACGACTCGACGGCGCACGATTCGGTCACACTCGGCGGCGCGGGTACGAGCACGCCGATCGCGCTGCACAACGTCGCGAATGGCGCAGTCGCCGCATCGAGTTTCGACGCGATCAACGGCTCGCAACTCTTCGGCGTATCGAGCGCGCTCGTCGATGCACTCGGCGGCGGCGCAAGCCTGTCTGCCGACGGCTCGATCACGCTGCCGACGTATCGCATCGGCAACACGACCTACAGCAACGTGGGCGGCGCGCTCACGAATCTCGACGGCCGCGTAACGGATATCTCCGATGCGATCAGCAGCGGCACCATCGGCCTCGTGCAGCAGGATGCCACCACGCACGCCATCACGGTCGGCAAGAACGTGCCCGGCATTTCGGTCGATTTCACCGGCACGAACGGGGTGCGTCTGCTGACGGGCGTGGCGGCAGGCAATGTCGATGCGAGCAGCGTCGACGCCGTGAACGGCTCGCAGCTCTTCGCCATCGGCAACGCCACGGCGAGCGCGCTGGGCGGCGGTGCGAAGATGAACGCGAACGGCACGATGAGCGGGCCGAACTACGCCATCGGCGGCAACACGTACAACAACGTGGGCGGCGCGCTGACCGATCTCGACGGTCGCGTTTCGCAGAACGCGCAGGACATCAGCGACATCAAGGGCGACGTGGCGAACGCCGTATCGTACGACTCATCGGCGCACGATTCTGTCACGCTCGGCGACGGCAGCACGCCGGTGAGTCTGCACAACGTCGCGGCCGGGACTGCAGACACCGACGCGGTCAACCTCGGCCAGATGAACGACGCGATTGCATCGGTCCAGCAGGCGGCGGATGCGGCGGTCAATCCGTTCGTCGCGGCGCAGGGCAATCGCGACACGGAAGGCGCGATTGCCAGCGGCACCCACGCGACGGCCGCCGGTGCGAACGCCGTCGCGAGCGGCGCGAACTCCGTGGCGCTCGGCGCGAACACGCAGGCGACTGGCGCGAATTCGGTGGCGCTCGGCGCGGATTCGGTGGCCGATCGCGACAACGCGGTGTCGGTCGGTTCGGCGGGCAACGAGCGGCAGATCACCAACGTCGCGCCCGGCACGGCAGGCACCGACGCGGCCAACATGAACCAGCTCAACGCGATGGCCGCGCAGGGCCAGGGTTACGTCGATCAGCGCATCGCGGGCGTGCAGAACCAGATCAACGACGCGCGCCGGGATGCATTCGGTGCGGCCGCGGCGGCGATGGCGGTCGCTGGTCTGCCGCAACCGACCGAGCCGGGCATGACGATGGTCGCGGCCGCGGGTTCTCACATCGGCGGCCAGACCGGCATGGCGCTCGGCGTGTCCTACGTCACGCGCAACAACCGCTGGGTCGCGAAGGCGTCGGCGAGTTCGAGCAGTCAGGGCAATACCGGCGTGACGCTCGGCGCCGGGTATCAGTGGTAAGTCTTGTACGGCAAAGCCCGATGGTTGAAAAACCATCGGGCTTTTTTTATTGCGCTTTCAATGACGGAACGGCGTCCACACCGGCGTGGTGTTGTTCCAGGTGTCCAGCTCGGAAGGCGTAGTCGTATTCATGATCAGTCATCCTGATTAATGATGAAGTTCGTTATACACGTCGAAGCGTCGCGTGTTATTCGCTCACGCGCGCCACGCGTTGTGCGTCGTTTGCGCGGCCTTCCTGAATCGCGAGACGTTCGGCCTGCGTGCGGCCAACGAGGCTCTGATTCGGATAGCTCGTCTTGTTCAGCGCGGGCAGCGTGCCGTCGCGATACGCGGCGACGATTTCGGCCTTCACTTCTTCACGCGTCTTGGGACCGTTGTTCACCGATTGCGCGAACACCGATGCGCTGGCGGCAAGCGAAACAACGAGGGTAGCGCCGAGGGCGGTTGCGAGAGTGCGTTTCATGATCTGCTCCTGTTTTAAGGGCGCCGCAAATCGATGAAAACAACAACCGGTGCGGCGACAGGTGCAAATGTAGGTGTCCGCGCGTCGGCGATAAACAGCCTGAAAACGAAAGGAATTGTCGAGATTCCGGAACAATCGGTCGCACGCGTTCATCATGCAAGCGCTCAAAAGCAAGACGGGCGGGCCTTGGAGGCCCGCCCGCCTGGGCGCTAATCCACACGATACCGCGCAATTTCGCGCGCGAAAATCAGCGAAAAATTACGCCGCCCACTCCGAAATCACCGGCGTTTCGAGGCTCGGCGCCGACTCGCGCTCTTCGAGCGTGCGCAGCGTGCAGGCCTTGTCGAGCGAGGCGCGGCCGCTCAGCAACGGGCAGCGGTCGAACACTTCGGCGATCCAGTCGACGAACACGCGCACCTTCGGCGACAGATGGCGGCTATGCGGATACACCGCCGAAATCGGCATCGGCAGCGGTTTGAAATCGGGCAGCACTTCGACGAGCTGGCCCGATTTCAGCAGCGGCAGCACCATGTAGCGCGGCGCCTGAATCAGCCCGAAACCTTCCACGCCGCAGGTCACGTACGCATCGGCGTCGTTCACCGAGACCATGCTCTTGAGCTTGACCTCGACTTCCTTGTTGTCGACGAGGAAGGCCCAGTCGATCACGCGCCCCGTGCGGCTCGAAAAATAATTCACGGCGCGATGCTCCTGCAGATCGTCGAGCGTGCGCGGCATGCCGTGGCTTTCGAGGTACGAGGGCGCCGCGCACGACACGCCTTCGAACAGCCCGATGCGCCGCGCGACCAGCGACGAATCCTGCAACGCGCCCACGCGCACCACGCAATCCACGCCTTCCTGCAAGAGATCGACGGGACGATCGCTCAGGCCGAGCTGCAGATCGATGTCCGGATAGCGCGTGTGGAATTCGCACAGCGACGGAATCACGATCAGCCGCCCGATGGAGCCGGGCATGTCGATGCGCAGTTTGCCGTGCGGCTTGCGATTGCGATCCTGGAACGTCTGTTCGGTTTCCTCGACATCGGCGAGGATGCGCACGCAGCGTTCGTAATACGCGGCGCCGTCCGGTGTGAGCGAAAGACGGCGCGTGGTGCGATGCATGAGACGCACGCCGAGAAACGCTTCGAGATTCTGAATGATCGTCGTGACCGAGGCACGCGGCATGTCGAGCGTTTCGGCTGCGCGCGTAAAGCTGTTCGTGTCGACGACGCGGGTGAACACCTGCATGGCCTGAAGGCGGTCCATTGCCATTCTCCGAAAGTCATCGGACGCACGCCGCGCGGTGTTCGAAATAAACCCTCGCGCGTAAAGAGGAGACAGATTGTTCAGGTGCGCCGAATTGTGTTGCCGGATTATAGGCATTTATTTAGAAGTCTGCCGAACCCACAATTCGCTCCATTCGAATCTACTCTCGCGCATTGCGCCGTTTCGACATGGATGCCTTTAAACGTTCGACGCCGTGGATTTCCGCCGCTGCCCAGGCTGCTAACGCTGCTAACGCCACGGCCGATGCAGCTTACGCGCCCGACGCGGCCAACGAGCCCGCGCAGCCGGCGCGCGTCGCGCCTGCCTCGCCCGCGGCGGGCAAGGCGCGCGGCCGCACGACGGCCATCGACGTCAGCGAAGTGACGATCGAAGGCCACGTAAAGGACATCGTGCTGCGTCTGTATCGCCCGCAGGGCGCGAACAATCTGCCCGTGCTGCTGTATTTCCACGGCGGCGGATTCGTGCGCGGCACGCTCGACGACGCCGACGTGCAAAGCCGCTTTTTCGCAGAACGCTTACCAGCGCTGGTGGTGTCGGTCGATTATTCGCTCGCGCCCGAATTCCCGTTTCCGGCCGCGCCCGAAGACGCGCATCGCGCGGCGCTGTGGGTGCTCACGCGCGCCCGAGCATTCGGCGGCAGCACCAAGCGCGTGATCGCCGCCGGTCACGACGCGGGCGGTCAGATCGCCAACGTGCTTGCCTTTATCGGCCGCGATCGCGGCGACGTGAAGCTCGCCGCGCAGGCCTTGTTCGCGCCGATGCTCGATCCGAGCCTCACGCGTCTGGGCGACGAGCGCCGCCTCGGTTCCGACATCACCGCGAGTGAATGCGCGCAGTGCTATCGCGCCTATCTGCCCGACGCCACGCAGCGCATGCATCCGTACGCGGCGCCGCTCGAATCGTCGCGGCTCGGCGGTTTGCCGCCCACGCTGATCGTCACCGCGCAGAACGACGTGCTGCATATCGAGGCGGAAAAGTACGCGAGCCGCCTGATCGACTCCGGCGTGCGCACACATGTGGTGCGCTATCCGAGCGTTTCGCACGCGCAGATCGGCGCGCACGAAGAAGCGCTCGCGGAAGCCGTGCGCTTTTTCAAATGCTGCTTCGAGGCCGACGCCAATCGTGATGCACGAAACGACTCGCCGCGTTCGCCGCGCAATCCATAAACAACAACCACGCACCAATCTGGAGCCCGCCAAATGTCACTCTTCTCGCAATCCCCATCACGTATCGCGCTAGCGGTCGTGGCCGTGCTCGTCGTCGCGGGGCTCGGCACGCTCGGCGCGATGCGCTTCGACGCGCATCCGGCCGTGGCCGCCGAAGCGCCGCCCGCGCCGGAAGTCGATGTCGCCGCCGTCGCGCAGCGCACGATCACCGACTGGCAGTCTTACTCCGGCCGCCTGGCGGCGGTCGAAAAAGTCGATATCCGTCCGCAGGTGTCGGGCACGATCGTCTCGGTGAATTTCCGTGACGGCGCGCTCGTGAAGAAGGGCGACACGCTGTTCGTGATCGATCCGCGTCCGTATCAGGCGGCCGTCGATCAGGCCGCCGCGCAACTCGCCGCCGCGCAGGCGCGCACGGGTTACGCGCAGAGCGACTGGGAGCGCGCGCAACGCCTGATCGGCGACAACGCGATCGCCAAACGCGATTACGACGAGAAGCAGAACGCCGCGCGCGAAGCCAGCGCGAACCTGAAGGCCGCGCAGGCCGCGCTCGAAGCCGCGCAGATCAACCTCGGCTATACGCGCATCGTCGCGCCGGTCGCGGGCCGCGTGTCGCGCGCGGAGATCACGGTCGGCAACGTGGTGAGCGCGGGCGCAAGCGCCGCGCCGCTCACGACGCTGGTGTCCGTGTCGCCGATCTACGCGGAATTCGACGCCGACGAGCAAACCTATCTCGACTACATCAGCCGCATGAAGGATGGCTCGAAGGTGCCGGTCGAACTGGGTCTCGCGAACGAAACCGGTTACTCGCGCTCGGGCACGATCGAGTCCGTCGATAACCGGCTCGATACCTCGTCGGGCACGATTCGCGTGCGTGCGCGTTTCGACAACGCCGACGGCGCGCTGGTGCCGGGCCTCTACGCGCGCATCAAGGTGAGCGGCTCCGCGCCGCATCCGGCGCTGCTCGTGGACGAAGCGGCCATCGGCACCGACCAGGACAAGAAGTACGTCTACGTGGTCGACGGCGCGGGCAAGGTCGCCTATCGCACGGTGCAGATCGCCGGGCAGCAGGGCAATCTGCGCGTGATCGTCGATGGCCTGAAAGCGGGCGAGCACGTGGTCGTGAACGGCACGCAGCGCGTGCGTCCGGGCGAGGCGGTGCGCTCGCATATGGTGCCGATGAACGGCGACCCCGACGCCGACGCGGCTGCCGTCGCCACGCAACCGGCTGCGAAAGACAGCAAGGACGCGAAGACTTCCTGACGCGCAGCGTCTCACACACGGCGCGCGTCGCCGTGTGTGTCAGCCTCGCAGTTAGTTAGTGATACGAATGAATTAAGAGCGACCCATGAACATATCGAAATTCTTCATCGACCGGCCGATCTTCGCGGGCGTGCTGTCCGTGCTGATCCTGCTGGCCGGGGTGATCGCACTGTTCCAGTTGCCGATCTCTGAATATCCCGAGGTCGTGCCGCCTTCGGTCGTCGTGCACGCGCAGTATCCGGGCGCGAATCCGAAAGTGATCGCCGAAGCCGTGGCCGCGCCGCTCGAAGAGCAGATCAACGGCGTCGAGAACATGCTGTACATGCAGTCGCAAGCGAATAGCGACGGCAATCTCACGCTCACGGTCACGTTCCGTCTCGGCACGGATCCCGACAAGGCCACGCAGCTCGTACAGAACCGCGTGAATCAGGCGCTGCCGCGTCTGCCCGAAGACGTGCAGCGTCTGGGCATCACGACCATCAAGAGTTCGCCGACGCTCACGATGGTGGTGCACCTGATCTCGCCGAACAATCAGTACGACATGACGTACCTGCGCAACTACGCGCTGCTCAACGTCAAGGACCGCCTCTCGAACATTCAGGGCGTGGGCGAAGTGCAGCTGTGGGGCGCGGGCGATTACGCCATGCGTGTCTGGCTCGATCCGCAGAAAGTGGCGCAGCGCAATCTCACCGCGCAGGACGTGGTCAACGCGATCCGCGAGCAGAACGTGCAGGTGGCGGCCGGTGTGATCGGCGCGTCGCCGAGCGTGCCTGGCACGCCGTTGCAGCTGAACGTGAACGCGCGCGGCCGTCTGCGCACGGAAAGCGAATTCGGCGACATCATCGTCAAGACCAATCCCGACGGTGGCGTGACGTATCTGCGTGACATCGCGCGTATCGAACTCGCGGCGTCGGAATACGGCCTGCGTTCGCTGCTCGACAACAAGCCCGCCGTCGCGCTCGCGATCAACCAGGCGCCGGGTGCGAATTCGCTCGCGATTTCCGAGCAGGTGCGCGCGGCGATGAAGGATCTCAAGCAGGACATGCCCGCGGGCGTGGACTACAAGATCGTGTATGACCCGACGCAGTTCGTGCGTTCGAGTATCGAAGCGGTGATTCACACGCTGCTCGAAGCGATCGCGCTGGTCGTGATCGTGGTGATCGTGTTCCTGCAAACGTGGCGCGCGTCGATCATTCCGCTGATCGCCGTGCCGGTGTCGATCGTGGGGACGTTCTCGCTCCTGCTGGCTTTCGGTTTCTCGATCAACGCGCTGTCGCTGTTCGGGATGGTGCTCGCGATCGGCATCGTGGTGGACGACGCGATCGTGGTGGTGGAGAACGTCGAGCGCAACATCGCAAGTGGATTATCCGCGCGCGACGCCACCTATAAGGCCATGCAGGAAGTGAGCAGGCCGATTATCGCCATCGCGCTCACGCTGGTTGCGGTGTTCGTGCCGCTCGCGTTCATGAGCGGTCTCACGGGCCAGTTCTACAAGCAGTTCGCGATGACCATCGCGATTTCGACGGTGATCTCGGCGTTCAATTCGCTCACGCTGTCGCCCGCGTTGTCGGCGCTGCTGCTGCGTGGCCACGATGCGAAGGAAGACTGGCTCACGCGCGGCATGAACCGCGTGCTCGGCGGTTTCTTCAAGCGCTTCAACAAGGTGTTCCATCGCGGTTCGGAAAGCTATGGGCGTGGCGTGAACGGCGTGCTGCGACGCAAGGGCGCGATGCTCGTGGTCTATGTGCTGCTGCTCGGCGCGACCGTGCTGATGAGCCGCGTCGTGCCGGGCGGCTTCGTGCCCGCGCAGGACAAGGAGTATCTGATCGCATTCGCGCAACTGCCGAACGGCGCGTCGCTCGACCGCACGGAAAGTGTGATCCGCGAGATGAGCGCGATTGCGCTCAAGCAGCCTGGCGTGGAAAGCGCGGTGGCGTTCCCGGGTCTTTCGGTGAACGGCTTCACGAATAGTTCGAGCGCGGGCATCGTGTTCGTCACGCTCAAGCCGTTCAAGGAACGCAAGGGCAAGGCGCTGGCCGCGGGTGCGATCGCGGGCGCGCTGAACCAGCAGTACGCGAGCATCAAGGACTCGTTTATCGCCGTGTTCCCGCCGCCGCCGGTGCTCGGTCTCGGTACGCTCGGCGGCTTCAAGATGCAGCTGGAAGATCACGGCGCGCTCGGTTACGAAGCGCTCAATCGCGCGACGCAGGACTTCGTGAAGCGCGCGGCGCAGACGCCCGAACTCGGCCCGACGTTCACGAACTATCAGATCAACGTGCCGCAACTGAACGTCGATCTGGACCGCACGAAGGCGAAGCAGCTCGGCGTGCCGGTGACGGACGTGTTCGACACGATGCAGATCTATCTTGGCTCGCTGTATGTGAACGACTTCAACCGCTTCGGACGCGTGTATCAGGTGCGTGTGCAAGCCGACGCGCCGTTCCGCCAGAAGGCCGACGACATCCTGCAACTGAAGACGCGCAACGCCGCGGGCGACATGGTGCCGCTCTCGTCGCTCGTCACGGTGTCGCCGACGTATGGTCCGGAAATGGTGGTGCGTTACAACGGCTACACCGCCGCCGACATCAACGGCGGACCGGCGCCCGGTTATTCGTCGGGGCAGGCGCAGGCGGCAGCCGAACGCATCGCGGCCGAAGTGCTGCCGCGCGGCGTGAAGTTCGAATGGACCGACCTCACGTATCAGCAGGTGCTGGCCGGCAACGCGGGCATCTGGGTGTTCCCGATCAGCGTGCTGCTCGTGTTCCTCGTGCTGGCCGCGCTCTACGAGAGTTTGACGCTGCCGCTCGCGGTGATCCTGATCGTGCCGATGAGCGTGCTCTGCGCGCTGACCGGCGTGTGGCTCACGCAGGGCGACAACAACATCTTCACGCAGATCGGCTTGATGGTGCTGGTGGGGCTGGCGTCGAAGAACGCGATTCTGATCGTGGAATTCGCCCGCGAACTGGAGCATGACGGACACACGCCGCTGTCGGCGGCGATCGAAGCGAGCCGTCTGCGTCTGCGCCCGATTCTGATGACGTCGATCGCGTTCATCATGGGTGTGGTGCCGCTCGTGCTCTCCAGCGGCGCGGGTTCGGAAATGCGTCATGCGATGGGGATCGCGGTGTTCTTCGGCATGCTGGGCGTGACCGCGTTCGGTCTGTTGCTCACGCCGGTGTTCTACGTGGTGCTGCGCACGCTTGCGGGCGGAAAGATTCACGTCGCGCAGAAGGACAATGCGCACGCGCCGAAGCATACGGTGGACGCGTAAAGAAGGATGATCAAGATGACTAACTATTCTTTCTCGCAGGAACGTCCGGCGCATGCGGGCGCGTTGTGGCGCCGCACGCGGCTCGCGCTGGGCGTGGCGCTGTTCGCGTGGCTCGCGGCGTGCTCGGTCGAACCGACCTACAAGGTGCCCGATTCGGGCGTGCCGAACGCCTACAAGGAAGCGCCGCAACAGACACAGGCCGCGCAATCTGCGAATCCGCACGACGTGGGTTCGTGGACGGCGGCCCAGCCCGCCGACGCCATGCATCGCGGCGAATGGTGGAAAGTGTTCGGCGACCCGACGCTCGACCAGCTCGAAGATCAGGCGCTGGCCGCGAATCAGGACCTGAAGGCGGCGGCCGCGCGCGTGCAGCAGGCGCGTGCGCTGACGCAGGCGGCGCGCGCTTCGTGGTTCCCGTCGTTCGACGCGGGCTTCGGTCCGACTTACGAGCGCGCTTCGCCCGCTTCGCAGTATCTGCCGCAGAACACGCCGGTCGCGACGCAAACGCTCTGGCGCGCGCAGGCCACGGCGAGCTACGAAGCCGATCTGTTCGGCCGCGTCAGCTCGAACGTGAACGCGGCGCGCGCGGACGCGCAGCAAAGCGAGGCGCTGTTCCTCTCGGTTCAGCTCGCGTTGCAGGCCGACGTCGCGCAGAACTACTTCCAGCTGCGCCAGTTCGATTCGGACGTCGATCTGTATCGTCGCACCGTGACGCTGCGCGCCGACGCGCTCAAGCTCGTCGAACGCCGCTTCAAGGAAGGCGATATCAGCGAGCTCGATGTGGCGCAGGCGCGCAACGAACTCGCGAGCGCGCGTGCGGATGCGGTCGGCGTGGCGCGTCAGCGCGCGGCGTCCGAGCACAGTCTCGCGATTCTGCTCGGCAAGGCGCCCGCCGATTTCACGTTCCCCGAAACGCCGCTGCAAAGCGTGAACGTGAGCGTGCCGCCGGGCTTGCCGTCGACGCTGCTCGAACGCCGTCCGGACATCGCCGCCGCCGAGCGCGCGATGGCCGCTGCGAACGCGCGCGTCGGGCTCGCGAAGTCGGCGTTCTTTCCGAAGCTCGATATCACGGGCGCGTTCGGCTACGAGTCCGCTTCGCTCGGCGATCTGTTCATGTGGTCGAGCCGCGCGTTCCTGCTCGGGCCGCTCGCGGGCACGGCGCTCACGGTGCCGTTGTTCGACGGCGGCCGCCGCAAGGCCAATCTCGCCCAGGCGCGCGGCAAGTACGACGAGGACGTGGCGCAGTATCGCCAGCAGGTGCTCGTGGCGTTCCGCGAGGTCGAGGACAATCTCTCCGATCTGCGTCTGCTTGACGACCAGATTCGCCAGCAGGACGAAGCGGTGAACGCGTCGGAGCGCTCGGCGCATCTTTCGCGCACGCAGTACGAGGAAGGCGAGGTCAGCTATCTGAACGTGATCGACAGCGAGCGCACGGTGCTGGTGTCGCAATTGCAGGCGAGCCATCTGCAGGGCTCGCAGGCGGTCGCGGCCGTCA
>NZ_JAAGPN010000247.1:0-12198 GCF_017104805.1 Paraburkholderia sp. Ac-20347
TACGCCTCCGCGGTCCGAGACAACACAGTGCGGAGACAGCCGGATGTGCCAGCTCCCGATGACCGGCCGCGAGTGGCTCGAGCTCGCATCGAGGTTCACCGTGGCGGGCGCGGCGCGGCTGTTGGGCGCCGCGAATGCGCGCGCGGCCGCCGACGCCGACGCGCCGCTGCGCATCGGCTATCTGCCGATCACCGATGCCGCGCCGCTGCTCGTCGCGCACAACAACGGCTATTTCGAGCAGGCGGGCCTGAAAGTCGAAAAGCCGACGCTGCTGCGTAGCTGGGCGCAACTCGTCGAGGCGTTCCTGTCCGGCCAGGTCAACGTCGTCCACCTGCTCGCGCCGATGACGATCTGGGCGCGCTACGGCAGCCAGGCGAGCGCGAAAGTGGTCGCGTGGAATCACGTCAACGGTTCGGCGCTCACGGTCGCGCCCGAAATCGGACAGATCAAGGATCTCGGCGGCAAGACCGTGGCGGTGCCGTTCTGGTATTCGATTCACAACGTCGTCGTGCAGGACATGCTGCGCGCGCAAGGGCTCACGCCGGTGCTGACGCAGGACGGCGCGCTCAAGCCGAACGAGGTGCGCCTCGTCGTGATGGCGCCGTCGGACATGCCGCCCGCGCTCGCCGCGAAGCAGATCGCGGGCTTCATCGTCGCCGAGCCGTTCAATGCGGCCGCCGAAGCGCTCAAGGTCGGCAAGGTGCTGCGTTTTACCGGCGACGTCTGGCGCGATCACGCCTGCTGCGTCGTGTTCATGCACGAGCGCGATCTGAGCGGACGGCCCGCGTGGTCGCAGAAAGTGGTCGACGGCATCGTCAAGGCGCAGGCCTGGACGCGCGCGCATCCGCAGGAAGCGGCGCAGCTATTGTCGAAGAGCGGCCCGAACCGCTACACGCCGCACGCGGCGGGCATTCTGCAGACCGTGCTCGCGCCCACGGCCGCCGACGAAGGCCGCTATCTCGCCGATCGCGCGATCGTGCACGCCGACTGGCACGAGAAGCGCATCGACTTTCAGCCCTATCCGTATCCGGCTTACACCGAGGAACTCGTGCGGCGGCTCAAGACGACGCAACTGCAAGGCAACGGGCAATTTCTCGCCGCGCTCGATCCGGCTTTCGTCGCGCGCGATCTCGTGGACGACCGCTTCGTGAAGAAGAGCATCGAGGCGGTCGGCGGCATGAAAACCTTTGGCCTGCCCGACACTTACGCGCGCACGGAGACCATCGTTGTCTAGCCTCAGCGAAGAATCCGGCGCAACGGGCGCGACGGGCACATCGGGCGCGCGCGACGTCGCGGCAGGTGCGAACGCCAGCAATCTGCACCGTCGCGCCGCGCGCGTGCTGCTCGGCGTGACCGGGCTCGCGGCGATCGTGCTCGCCTGGTGGATCGGCGTGGCGCTGGTGTCGCGTCACAGCGCGCTGGCCGCGCAGTTCGGGCCGCTCGCGGCGTGGCGCACGTTTCCCGCGCTGATCGGCGAAGACCAGTTGTTCACGCATATCGTCGCGAGTCTGCGGCGGATCGGCGTGGGGCTCGCGTGGGCGATGCTGTTCGGCGTGCCGCTCGGCTTTCTGATCGGCCGCTTCAAGGCGCTCGAAACCGCGCTGTCGCCCGCGCTGCAATTTCTGCGCATGATCTCGCCGCTCGCGTGGATGCCGATTGCGGTGATGTCGCTCGGCGTCGGCGATCCGCCCGTTTATTTTCTGCTGACCTTCGCGGCCGTCTGGCCCATCGTCATCAGCACGGCGGCGGGCGTGCAGCAGATCGACGCGCGCTGGGTCCTGCTCGGCGAAAGCCTCGCCGCGACGCGCGCCGAAATGCTCTGGCACATCTACGTGCCCGGCATCGCGGCGCACGTGCTGACCGGCGTGCGGCTCGCCATCGGCATTCTGTGGATCGTGCTGGTGCCCGCGGAAATGCTCGGCGTGAATTCCGGGCTCGGGTTTCTGATTCTCGATTGCCGCGACCGGCTCGCGTATTCGGAACTGATGGCGGTCGTGCTCGTGATCGGCGCGCTGGGCTTTGCGCTCGATACGGCGGCGCGTGCGGTGTATCAACGCTTCGGCGCGGTGCGCGAGCGCGCTTGAGTGTTTGCGTTTGCTTTTGCGCTTGAGTGCGCCGCGCACGCGCTTCGATGCTTATCAGCATTGCTTGGTTGGTGCGCGGCGGAGCGGGTTTTAGAGTGCTCGTTTGCTCAACGCCGCTCACTGCCACGGACCTGCCATGTTCTCGCGTACCCGCCGTCGTTTTCTCTCCCAGACTTCGTTGCTCGGCGCAGGCGCGCTGCTCGCGCGGTCCGGTTTCGCAGCGACAGCAACGGCGTCCGCGTCGACCGTGCGCATCGGCTATCAGAAGTCGTCGACGCTGATTACGGTGCTCAAGACGCAAGGCACGCTCGACACCGCGCTCGCGCCGCTCGGCGTGACCGTGAGCTGGAGCGAGTTCGCGAGCGGCCTGCCGCTGACCGAAGCGCTCAACGCCGAAGCGATCGACCTCAGCGCCGACGTCGCCGACACCGTGCCGATCTTCGCCCAGGCCGCGCACGCGCGCTTCGTCTATCTCGCCCAGGAAGCGCCTTCGCCGGGCGCGCAGGCCATTATCGTCAAACGCGCGGGCGCGCTGCACACGGCCACCGATCTGCGCGGCAAGGACATCGCCGTGACGAAGGCGGCGGGCAGCCATTACCTGCTGCTCGCGGCGCTCGCGAAAGCGGGCGTGCCGCCCGACGCCGCGCGCATCCACTACCTCACGCCCGCCGACGGGCGCGCCGCCTTCGAGCGCGGCAGCGTCGATGCGTGGGTGACGTGGGACCCGTATGTGGCGTCCGTCGATCAGGACGCCGACGTGCGGATTCTCGCCGACGGCAACGGGCTCGCCTCGTACCAGCGCTACTATCTGGCCTCGACGCGCTACGCCGAAGCGCGCCCCGGCGTGCTCGCCACCGTGTTCGCGCAGTTGCGCCAGGCGGGCGACTGGGTGCGCAAGTCGCCGCAGGACGCGGCGCATCTGCTCGCGCCGGTCTGGGGACTCGACGCCGCCACCATCGAGCGCGCCAACGCGCGCCGCAGCTATCTCGTGCGTCCGGTCGAAGCCGCCAATTTCTCCGAGCAGCAGAAGATCGCCGATACCTTCCTCGCCGCCCGTCTGTTGCCCGCCGCCGTCGATACGGCGCACGCGCAACGCTGGGATTTCAGCGGCAAGCGCGCGGTGGTGATTGGCGCTTGATGATGGATGTGAGGTTTGCGCGGGCGTCGATGCGGCTGTATCGGTTCAAATCGGCTTGGTCTGCCTCTGACGCTCGCGGCTGCGCTTCGGTAAGGTTCGATTCGCCCTGTCGACTCGATCGACCCCTACCGACATCAGCGGAGCCCGCATGCGCATCGACGCCGTACCTTTTGGCATAACGAACTGGGATACCGTGGCGCCCACGATCCACGCGGGCGAGCGCGGCAGCGCATCGTGGCGCACGCGCCATTTCGACACGATCCGCGTGCGTTTCGTCGAATACAGCCCCGGCTATCTCGCCGACCACTGGTGCACCAAGGGTCACGTGCTGCTGTGCGTTTCGGGCGAACTGGAGACGGAACTCGCGGACGGACGCCGCTTCGTGCTGACGCCCGGCATGAGCTACCAGGTCGCCGATCACGCCGAGCCGCACCGCTCGTCGTCGCCGAAGGGCGCGACGCTTTTCGTGGTCGATTGAATGACCTCGATTGAATGACCAGTTGAGCGTCGACAATCGGCGCGCCGACGTAAAATCCCGCCCACCAAACCGTCATGGATACAAGGAGCGCGCGGTGGCAATCGTTGGCGTCATGGGATCCGGCAAGCGCGAATGGCCGGAACTGTCGATCCCGCTGGGACAATGGATCGCCGGGCAGGGATTCGATCTGCTGACCGGCGCGGGGCTGGGCGTGATGCTGTCGACGGCGCGCGCGTTCGCGACCACGCCGGGACGCAAGGGACGCTCGATCGGCATCATGCCGAGCGAGGCGCATCCCGTGCAGGGTTTCGCGCCGCTCGCGGGCTATCCGAATCCCTATATCGACTTGCCGGTTCTTACGCCGCTGCCGCGCAAGCAGCCCGACGCGCCCGACGACGCGCTGAACCGCAATTACGTGAACGTGCTGACGAGCGACGTCGTGGTGGCGCTGCCGGGCGGCCCGGGCACGCTCGACGAAATCCGCCTCGCGACGCGTTTTGGCAAGCCGCTGATCTGCGTCGGTCCCGAAGCGGCGTTCGAAGGCGCGCCGCCCGGCACGCGGATCGTCGCCGGCCTCGAAAACGTTTTCGCGTTCGTGCTGGCCAATACAGCCGCGGCCGCGCCGGTCCAGGACTGAGCGGCGTCCGCTGCGATCAGCCGGACGCGCCCGCGCCGAACAGATCGTCGTCGTCCTGGTCGGGGTCTTCGGCGTAGAGGACCAGAACGCGCTGGACGTCGCGGACGAACGCTTCCATCGCGTTGAGACATTCCTCGCTGCCCGCCGGGAAATCCTCAGGATTCTTCTTGCCCTGAGCCCGCCGGATCGCGCGGATGCTGGCCTCGAGTGCCCGTGCTTCGGCCCAGATAGGATCGTCCTCGGGAAGTTGGGAAGGTTCGTGCGTCATGCCCGGATTTTCGGCATCCGGCCCACGAACTTTAGACGTCCGCCTCGAATTTAGAGGCGCGCCCCTGGTGCGGCGGCGTCTTGCTGGCATGGTAAACCGGCGGCGCGGTTTCCGCCTGACTTCCTCGCGGCTTGCGAACAGCTTCCCGTTGATACCGCCCTGCTTTCGAAGCCCGGCTCAGCGCAGCCGATACCCCACGCCGCGCACCGTCACGATCTGCTCCGCGCCGAGCTTGCGCCGCAACGCGTGCACGTGGACATCGACCGCATTATTGACGACGCTCTTGCGACGCCCGTAGATGCGCATGGCCAGCTCGGCGCGCGTGAAGATCCGCAGCGGCTCGTTGACGAGCGCAAACAGGAGCCGGAATTCGCTCGGCTTGAGCGCCACGGATTCGCTCTTGAGTTGCACCGCACAACGCGTGTGATCGAGTTTCAGGTCGCCGTCCACGCCGGGGTCGACGTTTTGCTGCGGTCGCCGTAGCAGCACGCGGATGCGCGCGTTGAAATCGGCGGGATCGAACGGCTTGATCAGGTAGTCGTCCGCGCCCGCGTCGAGCGCGGCCATCGGACTTTCTTGCGTGTTCCGGCCGATCATGGCGATGACCGGCGCGTTGCCGCCGCGATGCCGGTAACGCCGCAGCATGTCGAGCGCGTCGAGCCGCGCGAAGCCGAGCGCGATCAGCACCAGATCGT
Organism: Paraburkholderia sp. Ac-20347; assembly: GCF_017104805.1. NCBI lineage: Bacteria > Pseudomonadati > Pseudomonadota > Betaproteobacteria > Burkholderiales > Burkholderiaceae > Paraburkholderia > Paraburkholderia sp. Ac-20347. The sequence continues at coordinate 5,301 of NZ_JAAGPN010000247.1, forward strand.
AGCTGCCGTTTTGCAGCGACAATTCGGCTTCGTAATCGTTGCTCGCCCAGTCCGTTTCATGACCTGCACTGCACATCAATTCATAAATCGGGCCAGCGACCGTTTCATCGTCTTCCAGCAACAGCAATCGCACACGCGCCTCCCATCATCGAGTGCGATTTTCGCCGCTCATGGCTTAGGAGAACCTTAATGCGCGCTTTCGCCGCGATATGAATCCATGTGAATATCCGCGGGAATTAACCGGTTTATTCAAACGGCTTATTCAAACGATTTTTCAAGCGGTTCTTCTCGCAGATTTTCAAATGCGGTTTTCACTGCAAGCGCCGTATTGCCGTGCTGGCGCGAGTTCGTTAGCTATCCTCGCCGCCGTTATGTGCGCCAGCGCACCCAGCCTTCGCACGATAGCGCGATTCAATTTGAATCCCGCCGGTCACGGGCTTCTAATGCAGGCTGTATTGCGCGTTTTGGCGAAGAACATCGAGGCGTGCCGCGCAGCGCCATTCGCATGGAGACGCTCGTGAAAACAACGCGAATCCTGATCGCCGCGCTGCTGAGCGCGTCGATGAGCGGCCTGCCTTTTTCCGTCGCGCACGCCGACGGCGTGACCGGCGCCGGCAGCAGCTTCGCCGCGCCGCTCTACGTGCGCTGGGCCGCCGATTACCTGAAATCGGGCGGCGGCAAGGTCAGCTATCTTCCGACCGGTTCGACTGACGGAATCAAACAGGTGCTCGCGCGCGCGGTCGATTTTGCGGGCTCCGACGCCCCGCTCACCGACGACCAACTGCACAAAGCCGGCTTGCGGCAATTCCCGACCGCCATCGGCGGCGTGGTGCCGGTCGTGAATCTGCCGGGCATCAAGGCGGGCGAACTGATGCTGACGGGCGCCGTGCTCGGCGAGATCTTCCTCGGCAAGATCCAGTACTGGGACGATCCCGCCATCGTGCGCCTGAACCCGAAGCTCAAGATGCCCAACACGCCGATCGCCGTCGTGCGGCGCCAGGACGGTTCGGGCACGACGCTGATCTGGACGCACTATCTGGCGCAGGTCAACGCCGAATGGAAGCGGCGCGTGGGCGAAGGCACGAGCGTGCACTGGCCGCTCGGCATCGGCGGCAAGGGCAACGAGGGTGTGGCCACCTTCGTCGGCTATCTGCCTGGCGCGATCGGCTATATCGCCTGGGATTTCACGAAGCACAATCGCCTTACCTACACGGCGATGACCAACGCGGCGGGCGTGGTCGTCGAACCCGGCGCGGCGTCGTTCAATGCGGCGGCGGCGAACGCCGACTGGTCCGGCTCGCTCGATCAGGTGCTGACGAATCAGCCCGGCAAGGACGCGTGGCCGGTGATGGGCGCGACCTACGTGCTGCTGAGCACGACGCCCGCGAAACCGGGCCGCGACAAGGAGACGCTCAAGTTTTTCGACTGGGCGTTCACGCATGGCGAGAGCACGATTCAGGCGCTCGATTACGTGCCCTTGCCCGGCGTGGTCGTGACGAAGATCCGCGCGCAATGGCACGACGGCGAGAGCAGCAACGCCGACGACGGCGCGCGCAAGTCGATCGCGGGGCAATGAGGCGTCGTGAGCGCGATTAGCGCGTGGCTTCGGCCGCCTCATGATGAAACGCGAGTTCGAGACCGATGCGCTCGCCGCCCCGCACCCGGCTGATGGCGTGCTTGAGCGATACGCGATACACGCCCTGCGCGCCTTCGCACGGACGCAGCGACGTCGCCACCACGGCGAGATCGCCGGGGCGCAACGGCACCACGATCGGACGCGACTGCATGCGCGGGCGGCGCTCCGTCATCACGAATTCGCCGCCGCTGAAGTCGCGTTGCGGTACCGAGAGCACGGCGACGACCTGAAACGGAAACACCTCGCCGCCCGCGTCGCGCTGATGCAGCGCCTGCCAGTCCTCGCTGCGCAAACGCGAGACGCTCGATTGCGGCCGCGTTTGACCGGCCGCGAGATTGGCGTCGAGGAATGCGGCGAAGTCCGGTGCGAACGCATGCGGTGCACCGAGTTTCGCGTTCCAGCGATTCGCGATGGGCGCGAGATGCCGATACAGCGCGTCGCGCCAGGCGTCGAGCGGCGCGGGCAAGTCGTCGGCGAAATAGCGGAGTTCGCCGCGCCCGAGATCCAATGTGTCGAGCGCGACACGGCTACGATAGAACGGCGCATCGGCCTGCATGAGTTCGCGTCCGAGCGCGAGCGCTTGCGTCGCGTCGAACCCGTCCGCCAGCACGGCATAGCCTTCGTCGTTCAATTGCGCTTCGATGGCCTGCCAATCCCGATTATCGATATTCATGTTGAGCCGGCATCCGTTCGATTTAGCGCGCATCGTGAAAGATCAGGCCGACCGTGTAGCGATGTCCGCTACGCACGACGCTCACGCCATGGCGCATCGCCACCTTGCGAACGCCGCCTCGCTTTCCCGCCGCCGCGCGATGATGCACGGCGAACACCACGGCGTCGCCTTGCGCGAGCGGCACGACTTCGGCGCGCTGTCCGTTCGACGCGGATTCCGTCATCACGAATTCGCCACCCGTGAAATCGCGGCCCGGCGCGGAAAGCAAAATGGCGACCTGCAGCGGGAACACATGATCGCCGTACAGGTCCTGATGCAGACAGTTGTAATCGCCGCTGCCGTAACGCAGGATCAGCGGCGTCGGACGCGCTTGTCCGGCGCGATGGCAGCGCGCGAGAAAGGTGTCGAGATCGGAGGGATACGCTTCGTCGATATCGAGTTGTGCATTCCATCGATTCGCGATGGGCGCGAGCCGCGCATAAAGCGCGTGACGTAACTCGTCGAGCAAAGGCGGCAACGGATACGCGAAATAGCGATATTCGCCGCGCCCGAAATTGTGTCGCGCCATCACGATGGTCGAGCGAAAACGCTGTTCGTCGGTGTAGAGCGCGATCAGCGCTTCGCACTGCGCGGGCGTGAGCAACGCAGGCAGGATCGCGTTGCCGTAGCGGTCGAGCGATGTGGCGGCTGCTTGCCAGGCGATGGCGCGCTCGCCCGCCTTGCCTGATTCATCCGCTTCATCCGATTCACTCGCTATGTGCGGCGTGAAATCGAAGCCATCCTGAACTGCATAAGTCATGGCGCGTCCCTGAAAAAGCTCCAAGCTGATTCAGCCAAAGTCTACGCGCAATGCTCGCGGATCGAACTCCGCTTCTTGCGTTCTTGCTGGACCCGAATTGCCGCTTCAAGCCCGCGCGCGCTGACGCCACAGAATCGCGCCATACACGATGCCCGCCGCGAGACTCGTGCAGCCCGCGTAATAGACGAGCCCCATCGCCCAGCCCGCCTCGCCCACGATCATGCGCAGCGTGATGACGAGCGCGCACCATCCCGCGATCCTGAAGCCGCGCGTGCGCCCGGCGTCGAGTGCGCGTCCGAGCACGGCTTGCTGATGCCGCTCCATGCCCATCGCGAGAAACGCGAACGCCATCACGCACAGTCCCAACGTCAGCCCGACCATCACACTTCCTCCTCTTGCGGCAGCGTCGCCGTCGCGCGCTTGCCCGCCGCTTTCACACGCGGGCGATGCGTCGCCGTGCGCCACGCGAGCACCGCATGCAGCGCCGCCAGCGCCCACATCATCAGATCGAAACCGGCGAACACGAAGTCGCCCTGCGCGACGCTGCGCCAGAACGGACGCTGCGTCGTGAGCGCGTTGAGCACCGGCAGGAGCGCGAGCAACGCGGCGGCCAGCCAGAGCAATTCGATCCACGCGCGCTTCGCGGGACGCACGAGCGCGTAGAGCAGCGTCGCGGCCCAGATCGCGAAGAAGGCGTTGATTTCGGTATCGGCGCGATGCGGCAGCGCCACCGGCAGCAGCCGGTTGCTCCACAGATAACCCGTCATGGCGATCGACAGACCCGCGATGCTGGCGATATTGAGCCGCTCCACGAGGCGAAAACCGAAATACGGACGCATCGGATCGGGCAGTTTCTGGCGACGCTTGACGGTCCACATGACGAGGCCCGTGCCGACCATCGCCGTGCCCGCCAGACTGACGATGAAATACAGCCAGCGCGCCGGCAGATCGCCGAAACGACCCATGTGCAGCGCGTAGAGCACGCCGCGCGTTTCGGCCGCGCCGCCGACGTGGTCGTGCGTTTCGAGCAGCTTGCCGCTCACGCCGTCGAACAGCAGATATTGCGGACTCACCGACACGCGCAGCGCCTCGCCGCGCGAAACCGCCACGCGTGCGCTCGCATCGCCGGGATTCGTCACCGTCACGCGCAGCACGTTGTTTTCGCCCCAGCGCGCCTGCGCCTCGCGGACCATCCGGTCGACGTTCGCGAGCGGCGCGGCCACGCCTTGCAGCTTGCCGGGGCGGATGAACGCATTCAGTTGCGCGGCGACTTCCTGACGCTGCGCCGCCGACTTGACCGCGACCTCGCCCGCCCACGGCATGTACATCGTCATCAGCGTGACGAGGCCCGTGTAGGTGATCATCAGATGGAACGGCAGGCCGAAGACCGACAGCGCGTTATGCGCGTCGAGCCACGAGCGCTGGCCTTTGCCCCAGCGGAACGTGAAGAAGTCGACGAAGATTTTCTTGTGCGTGATCACGCCGCTCACGATGGCGACCAGCATGAACATCGCGCACAGGCCCGCGAGCCAGCGGCCCCACATCACCGGCATGTAATAGAACTGGAAATGGAAGCGATAGAAAAACTCGCCGCCGAGCGTGTCGCGCGCCGTGACCGCGTGGCCCGTCGCCGGGTCGAACACGCCTTCCTGGAACATGCCCTTTTGCGCCGAGCCGGGCGGCGTGCGCCAGAACGCGCTGGCGAGATTGCTGCGCGCGGTCGGCAGTTGCACGCTCCATTGCGTGGTGCCGTCGGCGAGCGTGGCGAGCGTCGTGGCCACGCGCTGCGCGACGGCGGCCGGATCGGGCACCTGTTGCTGATGCGCCAGTTCGGGGCGCATCCATTGCGAAATCTCTTCCTTGAAGTAGCTGACCGTGCCGGTCAGGAACATCGCGTAAAGCAGCCAGCCGACCAGCAGCCCCGCCCACGTGTGCAGATCGGACATGCTCTGGCGCACGCCTTTCGCTTGCACTTTGGTCGATTCCGCGGATTTCGCCGATTTTGGGGATCGAACGGTGTCGCGCGCTTGCGGCGTTGCGTCGTTGGGATTCGTCATCACTTCGCGCCTCCAGCCGACGTCCAGACCGACCACGACGCCAGCAGCAGCGGCACGGCCGCGATCAGCAGCCCAGCCCAGGCGCGCCGCGCGCTACGCGCGAGAAACACGCCGATCACGACGCACGTATAGACGACGAAGCTCGCCAGCATGCCGGTGATGACGCCTTGCGGCGCGGAAATCGGCAAGGCGAGCGCCGCGACGCTCGCGAGCGCGGCCAGTGCGTAGCCGCCGACAATCGCCGCGACGATGCGCGAGATGAGCGAGACGAGTGGCGCCACCCGGCGCACGCGGGCCAGCGCCGCGCTCATGGGCGACGGGCCGCGGCGGCGGCGGGCGTAAAAGTCGGCAAATCGGCGGACGACTCGAGGAACGGCACGGGAAACAACACAGGCATGGCGGTAATCGTGAAAGCGGAAAGACGGAAAGCGGCGAGCGCCGCAATGATCTCGTAAGTTGCGCGCCTTCGCCAGCAAATGCGCATCGCCGGGGATTTCGCCGCGTTCCGCCGGTGCGGATGGTCAGCCCGGCGAACGCCCGCGATTGCGCGCTCATCTTTCATGACACGCGAGCGCCCCGAAAAGGGACAGCCGCGCGCCCGCCTTTCTGTAACGGCGCGTGACACGGGCCGCCGCGCCCGTGTCTGCTTCGGGCCTGCTTCCCTCCCCGGCCGTGCCAAGCGCTATTTACGCCACGAACCGTGCGGCAGTTCCACGTCGCGCTGCGCCTGGGCGATCGCGCGCTCCATGCCCGCGCGATCGAGCGGGATGCAGTACGCGGGCTTCGCGCGCTCGAAGCGCCAGCTTCGCGCGAGGCCGCCCGTATCGACGACATCGAAACCATAGCGTTCCTGCAAGGTGCTCACGACGTCCTTCGCGGCCGCGTCGTCGCTCGCGAGCGGCAATGCGCGCCGCCCCGGCTGGCCGCCGGGCGCGCCCGTGGTGCCGATATCGGCGGCCAGGATCGCGTTGAACGCCTTCACCACGCGCGCGCCCGCGAAATGGGCGGCCACGAGCTGGCTCGTGGTGGTCTCGTGCGCGTCGAGCGCGGCGACGTGGCCGTCGCGGTCCGGATAGTAATTGCAGGTGTCGATGACGATGCGCCCGTCGAGCAAGCCCGGCGGCAGTTGCGCGAGATTGCCGAACGGCACGGCGAGCACGATGACGTCGCCGAACGCGGCCGCCTCGCCGATCGTGCCGAGTTCGCAGCCGATGGCGGCGCGCGTGCTCGTCAAGGTCTGCGGGCCGCGCGAGTTGCTGAGCATCGCGGTGTCGCCGTGGCGCATGGCGAGTTCCGCCATCGCCCGTCCGATAAAGCCTGCGCCAATGATGCCGATTTTCATGCTGATGTCCTCCTGACGGCTTCGCGCCGTCGCCAGATGTGGGGTGGTTGACTGGTTGCGGCGCTTTCGCGCACGCCCCGGATGCCACTATGATTCGAACACTGAACGCGATAAAGCGGCGAAAATGGCTGGCTGTCGAAAAGGACAGTTTCGAATGCAGGAGCAAAGATGGATCGATTGACCGGCATGGCGGCCTTCGTGAAGACGGTCGAATGCGGTTCGTTTGCCGCCGCGGGCAAGGCGCTAGGCATGACGCCGCAGATGACCGGGCGTCACGTGGCCGAGCTGGAGACGCGCATCGGCACGCGCCTCTTGAACCGCACGACGCGGCGGCAAAGCCTCACGGAGGCGGGCCACGCGTTCTACGAGCGCTGCCGCGCGCTGCTCGCCG
>NZ_JAAGPN010000248.1:0-11940 GCF_017104805.1 Paraburkholderia sp. Ac-20347
TCCCATTCCGCGAGCGGCGTGAGCACCACGCACAGGCTGATGAGAAACGCCGCATTCGAGGCGCGCGTCAGCATCACGCCGAAGGTCTCGCACAGAAAAATCCCCAGCAGCAGCATGCCCGCGCACAGCACGCCGCCGAGCGCGCGGCTCGACGCCGTGCGCAGCGTCCGCAGCGCGGGCGAGAGCAGCACGAAGGTCAGGCCGAAGCGCAGCGCCAGCAGGCCCAGCACCGGATAGAACACGAGCGCGTCCTTCACCACGCCGTAACTCGTGCCCCAAACGAAGGCGACGGCGAGCAGGAGCCAGTCGGCGAGATGCATCGATGGGTGACGGGCGGCGGACATGGCGTGGACCTCTCTGGCGGGCGTTCGCAGCGGAAATCTGCGGAGAGCGCCTATTGTCCATCCTTGCATTCATCGCGATAATCGGGTCGTCGCGCACATCTTTTATGTCGCAAACGCACAAATCGCATCGTCCATTCCGATGAATCCGACCGCCCTTTTCGCGCTGCTGCCCGATCTCGCCGCCTTCGCGCGCGTGGTCGAAGCGGGCAATTTTTCGCTGGCCGCGCGCCAGCTCGGCAGCACGCCGTCGACGGTCAGCCGCCAGATCAAGCGGCTCGAAGAGGCGCTCGGCGCACGCCTGCTGGAACGCTCGACGCGCAAGGTGCGCGTGACCGAATCGGGCGAGGAGGTGTATCGGCACTGCCGCGACATGGTGAGCGCGGCTGCGGGCGCCGTCGACGCGGCGGGCCAGCTCGCGGCGAAACCGCAAGGACGCGTGAGCGTCAGCGCGCCCACGGCCTACGCGAAAACCGTGATTCATCCGCTGATTCCGGGCTTTTTGCGCGACTACGCCGACGTGGACGTGCAGCTCGTGTTCGCCGATCACGAAGTCGATCCGCTGCGCGACGGCCTCGATCTCGTGATCCGCCCGACGCGCACGCCGCCGCCGGGGCTCGCCGCGCGTCAGCTCGGCGAGGTGCGCTGGCTGCTGTGCGCGTCGCCCGCGTATCTGAATGCGCGCGGCACGCCGAAGACGCCGCGCGATCTGGCGCAGCACGACTGCCTGTGGCTGGGAGAAACCGCCGACGATCATCGCTGGCGCTTGCGTCAAGGCGCGCACACGCAGACCGTCGACGTGAAGGGACGCTATGTGGCGAACCACGCGGGCGCGCGGCTCGAAGCGGCGCTCGACGACTGGGGCATCGCCTGCCTGCCCGAGTTCACCGCCGCCGACGCATTGCGCGCCGGCGAGCTTGTACAAGTGCTGCCGCAGTGGACCTTCGAAGCGCGCGCCTACTCGGGCCCGGTCTGGCTGCTCTATCCGCCGAACCGGTTTTTACCGCCGAAAGTGCGCGCGTTCATCGACTATCTCGCGCGGCATCTGGGCTAGCCAGGATCAAACGGGCAAGATCAACCGAGGCCGACGCACACGCCCACGACGATCGAGCCGATCAGCAGCAGCGCGCCGATGGTCTTGCGCTTGTTCAGCTCGGTCCACAGCAGCACGCCCGTGAGCGACAGCAGAATGAGCGCGCCCGCGAAGGTGTCGATGAACAGCACCCAGCCGACGCTCATGCCCACGCCCTTGTGCAGATTCGTGATGGTCGCCATCAGCGAATTGTCGGTGCGCTTGAGCGTGACGAAATCGTTGCCCACCCAGTATTCGACGGCCACGGTTTCATGCGGCGCCGTGAACATCATCTGCCAGTGCTCGGGCTGCACGGTCTCGCGATCGCCCCAGGCCACCTTGTGCTCGGGTTCCTTCTGCACGCGGCCCATGCGCGGCGGCAGCTTGAGATCGGGCTGCGACTTGAGCCACTTCGCCATTTCGCGCGGCGTTTCCGGTGCGGGATCGGGCACGGGAAGCTGCATCGACGAAACCTGCGGCGCGCCCGGCGAAATGCGCAACGGCTCCATGCGGTGATTGAGCACGAAACCCGTCACGCCGAACAGCAAGCCGAGCGCCGCGCCCCACAAACCCACCCAGCCGTGCACCTTGCGCAGCCACTTGATGAAAGTGGCGCGGCGCGAACGTTTCGCACGTTCGGCGCGTTGGCTTTCGTCGATCAATACTGCCGATTCGGTAGAACTCACGTCTCACTCCAGATACGCAAAAGATTGTGGTAGCAACCCACGAGACTGCGCCGCGCCTGGGCGTCGGCGTCGCTCGCGTTCAAACGTTGGATGGCCGTATCCATGTCGAAGAGCAGCGCGCGTTTCGTGTCGTCGCGCACGAGGCTCTGCACCCAGGAGAAGCTGCCCACGCGCACGCCGCGCGTGACGGGCTTCACCTGATGCAGACTCGTGGCCGGATAGACGATCATGTCGCCCGCGGCCAGCTTCACTTCCTGCACGCCATAGGTGTCTTCGATCACGAGCTCGCCGCCGTCGTACTCTTCGGGCGCCGAAAGAAACAGCGTGGCCGAGACATCGGTGCGCAGCTTCAGGCCGTTGGGCAGCACGCGCACCGCACCGTCGACATGCGAGCCGAACGTCATGCCGCCTTCATAGCGATTGAAGAGCGGCGGATAAACCTGATTGGGCAACGCGGCGCTGATGAAGAGCGGATTGCGCTCGATGGCCGCCAGCACGACGTCGCCGAGTTCGCGCGCGATCGGCGTGTGTTCCGCGATCTGCTGATTGCGCTTGACGGGCGCGCCCTGCCAGCCGGCCGTTGCACGGCCATCGACCCAGGCATCGCCCGCATTGTCGAGCCGTTCGCGCAGCGCGCGGACCTGCTCGTGTGTCAGTACGTTGGGGATGTGAATCAGCATTATCGCTTCCTTCTTCGCTGCCTTACAGGTTGACTGCACGGCGCGCATGTTACGCCGTATTTCAGGCCTTGTTTCAGGCGTTATCCTGAACTTCGGGCCACGCTCACTTCGCTCACTTCGCACGCTTCGCACCGCATGCGCGCCGGACGCACCAAAGCCCGCATGATGATGCGGGCTTTGCGTGACATGCGCGTTGCCGCGCGCGCGTGTGCATCTAAACGTAGTCGAAGCGGCATCGAAACGTCGCCGAAGCAACGACGATTCGATGCGCGCGCACGCTTTTCCGTTCACACGACTGCGCGGCGACGCCGCTCGCCGAAGCGATCAGAGCCGGTAGTCGAACGTCGCGAGCACCGTGCGGCCGACGCCCGGCACCGAGCGTCCGCCATCCGACTGGATCAGCGCATCGTAGTAGAACTTGTTGGTGATGTTCAGCACGTTCAGACGCACGTCCCACTTCTTCGCATGGTATCCGGCCATCGCGTCCCAGCGCGTGTAGCCGCCCACTTCGACGTAATTCGTGTTGGCCGCATAACGCGAGGACATATAGGTCGGACCGCCGCCCACTTCCCAATGCGGCGTGAACGCATACGTGGTCCACAGCGTGAAGGTGTTGCGCGGCGTGTTCGCGGGCGTGTGGCCCTGCGTGCCGTCGGCGGCCTGCAGCACGACGCCGTCCATATAGGTGTAGCCTGCGAACACCTGCCACTTGTCGGTGATATGGCCGGTCGCGCCCGCCTGGAAACCGCGCACGCGAATATCGCCTTCGAGCGTGTATTCGCCCGTCGATGTCTGCGTGCGCGCGTTATCCATTTCCTGCTGGAAGAACGCCGACGTCACCGAAAGATTGTCGCCGAGCAGGTCCCACTTGCCGCCCACTTCATACGATTTGGTGTGCTCCGGCGCGAGATTCTGCGTGTTGTTCGTGACCGTGAGCGCTTCGAGCGACGGATCGAACGAGGTGCCGTACGAGAAGTAATACGACTGCCAGTCGGTCGGCTGATAGATCGCGCCCGCGCGCACGCTCGTGAACGTGTTGGTCTGATCCGCGTAACCCGGCGCGCTGATCGTATTCGCGATGTGCGCCTGGAAGCGATCCCAACGCACGCCGCCAATCAGTTTCCAGTGCTCGCCGATCGACATCGTTTCGTTGAAGTACGCCGCGAACGTGGTCGCGCCCGACTCCGCGTGATTGCCGATTGTCTGCGTGACGTTCGAAGGCGTCGGCACATAGACCGGATCGAGCAGCGACAGAATCGGCAGGTTGTTGCGCGTATAAGCCTGATTCGTATAGCTGTCGTGGCCGATCTCGATGCCCGCGAGCATCTCGTGCCGCAGCGGCCCCGTGTTGAACTTGTACGTGGCCATCGTATCGTTGTAGATCGAGTGATTCTCGATCACGCGATCGTGGCTCGCGAGCTTCACGTAGAGATCGGACAGCGGCAGCGTCGTGTAGTTGCCGTTCTTGAGCGCCGTGCTCGACGCGAGCGGCCCGGTCAGCACCGCGCCCGCCGCGGTCTCGCGCGCATCGGTGAGCGAGTGCGAGAACTGCGTCTGATTGCTGATCTTGAACTGATCGTTGAACTTGTGATCGACGCGCGCGGACACGGTCTGCACGTCCTGAATCGTGCGGTCGTCGGTGAGGCCGTAATACGTGCCCTTCGACGGCGCGAACGGATGACCGTTGATCGACTGCACGCCGTAATCGGGCTGATCGTAGTTGTGCTGGATGAGCGCCGAGAGCGTGACTTCCGTGGGCGTGCCGATGCCGAAGCGCAGCGTCGGCGCGAAGCCGTAGTCCTTGTTCTTCATCTGGTCGCGCGTGGAGCCGAGCGACTGGCCGAACGCGTTCAGGCGGAACGCCGCGTGGTCGCCGAGCGGACGGTCGACGTCGACGGTCGCGCGATAGCGGTCGCTGGTGCCGACCGTCGTCGAGACTTCGGTGATCGGCTTGAGACCGGCCTGCTTGCTCACCTGATTGATCACGCCGCCCGTCGAGCCGCGCCCGAACAACATCGACGAGGGACCGTACAGCACGTCGATGGATTCGAGGTCGAAGGTGTCGCGATAGTACTGATTGCGGTCGCGAAAGCCGTCGAGATAGATGTCGTTCTGAGCTGTGAAACCGCGCAGGTTGATGTTGTTGCCGATCTGGCCGCCTTCCGCGCCGCCGATGGTGATGCCGGGCGCGTTACGCAGCGCGTCCTGGAACGAGGTCGCGCCCTGCGACTGCAGCAGCGCCTTGTTGATCACCGTGACCGATTGCGGAATGTCGCGCAGCGCCGTGGGCGTCTTTGCGCCGACCGACGATTTTTCGGCCTGAAAATCCTGCGAGGGCGCGTCGGCGGACACCGAAACGGCGGGCAGCGTCGCGCCGTCCGATGTGGCGTTCTTGCTGGCGGGCGCGGCGGCGCTCACCGCCGAAGCGGCGACGGGCGCGCTCTGCGCGAACGCGGGCGAAGCGATAGGTACGGCAAAAGCCAGCGCGAGCGCACTCGCGAGCGGCGTCCTGTTCAACATGGGGGTCCCTGTGCGGCGAAAAACCCGTCGATGGAACGCGCGAAGGAGGCGCGATCGACGTGATTCAGGTGGCTGGCTGGCCGCCCCTTCATGCTGATGAAGGCTCGACGACAGGCTGGCTGGATTGGAATTAACAAGCCCGGATCGGCGGAGATCTGTGCGGGCGAATGAGAATCAGTATCATTCCAGATCTTTCCGTTTATTTCAAATAATTGATGCGTTTCAGCTACAACGTGTGGGGTTTTTGCCGATTTAGAGAAAATAATGAAAATGTAATTTTATGGATTGGGTTGTGTAATTTTTCGTTTATTGACGGGTATTTGTCTGATTTATGGGGGTGAGCCTGTTTTAATTCGACGTGTAGCGCTCGTCTAATTCCTTTGCATTCCTCTTTATTTTTCATTGAATTGAAGAACGTGATAAAGCGATTTTCTCGCACATGAAATTTACTTAGCGATCCGAATCATAAAGCCATTAAATAATCAGTTCGACAAGTCACTTGCCGCATCGCCATCGCGACGGACCTCGTTGCGTCACAGAGGATCGTTGACCGCCCCACTTCCCGCCTCAACCTTATCCACAGAAATTGTTCAAAGCCCTGTGCGTAACCTCGGGACATCGACGCTAACTGGCTGATGCGAATCGGATTCCACGCGGGACGCGCGCGATTGGCACCGAATCCGTCAACACACTCTGTCGCCGCGCGCATTTATCCACAGAAACCGTGAGCAACCCTGTGCATATCTCGCCGACATATTCGGCAGGTCATTGAACGCGCAGCGAATTTCTGGCGCGCCTGCACACCTGCCAGCCGATTGCCGCAGCGGCTTCGTCCACGCGCACGCGATGCGCCATGACTCGCGCAGTCAATCCCCTCGCCAAAAGCCCTAAAGAAATGAAGGGAAATGCCGTTATTCCCGGCATGTTGTTGGGTCTGCGTAGACCCCCCTGGAAGGAATCCCATGCGCAACAATCAACCTGTCACGCAGCAGGAGTTCGACTATCCTGCTTCGCAGATGCTTGTCTCGGCTACCGACCTCAAAGGCCGCATTCAGTATTGCAATCCCGCTTTCGTCGCCGTCTCGGGCTTTTCGAAAGATGAGCTGATCGGCAAGCCGCACAACATCATCCGCCATCCCGACATGCCGGCCGAAGCGTTCGCCGACCTGTGGGAAACCGTCAAAGCCGGCCGGCCGTGGACCGCGCTCGTCAAGAACCGCCGCAAGACCGGCGACCACTACTGGGTGCGCGCGAACGTGACGCCCGTGTCCGAGCAGGGCACCGTGGTCGGCTATCTGAGCGTGCGTGTGAAGCCCACGCGCGACGAAGTGCGCAGCGCCGAAGCGCTCTATGCGCAGATGCGCGAGGGCAATCTGCGCGGCGTGCGTCTGCTGCACGGCGAACTCGCGCGCACCGGCCTCATCGGCGCGCTGAAGTCGGTGATGCGTCTGCCGATCGCCACGCGTATCGCCATCGGTTACGCGCTCGTGCCCGCCGCGCTCGCAGCGGCAGGTTTCGCGGCGTATCAAGGTCTGCCGCCCACGCCGTTCTGGTGCGCGTTCGGCGCGGCCGCCGTGTGCAGCGTCGCGGCCTGGCGTCTCTCGACGCGCCATCTCGGCGAGCCGCTCGCGCAGATGTCGGCGGCTTCGACGCGCATGGCCGCGGGCGATCTCACCGCCACGCTCGCGATCGCGTCGAAGGACGATCTCGGCGACGTGCTGCAGGCGCTCAACCAGCTTCAGGCCAATCTCACGGCCATCGTCTGCGATGTGCGTTCGCAGATCGACGGCATGCTCGACGCCGCGCACGAAATCTCGACCGGCAATCTCGACCTGTCGCGCCGCACCGAACTGCAAGCGGCCTCGCTCGAAGAAACCGCCGCCACGATGGATCAGTTGACGACCACCGTGCAGGCCAACGCCGAAGCCAGCACGCGCGCGCTCGATCTCGCGCGCGAAGCGCAGGAAGCGGCCGCCGAGGGCGGTTCGATCGCGGGCCGCATGGAACGCACGATGTCGGGCATCACCGACGCCTCGAAGCGTATCGCCGACATCACCGGCGTGATCGACGGCATCGCGTTCCAGACCAACATCCTCGCGCTCAACGCGGCCGTCGAAGCGGCGCGCGCGGGCGAGGCGGGCCGCTCGTTCGCCGTCGTCGCGGGCGAGGTGCGCATGCTCGCGCAGCGTTGCGCGGCATCGGCGAAGGAAATCAAGCAGGTCGTCGATGCGAGCGTTCACGAGATCGCGCGCGGCACCGAGCTGGTCGGCCACACGACTTCGCAGATGCGCGCCATCGACGAAGCCGTGAGCCGCGTGCAGTCGATCATCGTCGAAGTCGCGAATGCGAGCGGCGAGCAGGCCGAGGGCATCCGCCAGGTCAACCAGGCCGTCGCGCATCTGGACAGCGCGACGCAGCAGAACGCCGCGCTCGTCGAGCAGGCCGCCGCCACCGCGCAGCGCCTCGCCGAACAGGCCGACGTGCTCGACGAAGCCGTGCGCCTCTTCACGGTCGCGGGCAGCCAGTCGACCTTGACCACCGCGGCGGCGCGCAACAACGCGCAGCGGCCGGCCCACGCCCGCATGCTGGAGGACGAAGCCGTCGAGGTGTGAGCGCGCAACGCGCGCCGTCCGTGGCGATGTCGCGCGACCTACGCGTACCGTAATTGCCGCGCACGGCTCGCGGATCACTCGCGAATCATTCAATACGCAAGCCCAGATTGTTCAGATAGATCGGCATTAGTCCCATCTCGACAGCGCATTCGCGACGCCTCACACTGAATTCGTCAGCGCTCACCCAGTGGGTGTCTGATCCGAGTAACAACGGCGTTTCAACGGCTCGCCCGGCCTCTACCGGGCGAGCCGTTTTTTCTTGCCCGCATGGCGGGGACGCTCGCGACCGGTAGAGCCGCATTGCGTCATAACCATGACAATGCGGCGCGCCGCAATACGTGCCGCATCCACCGTTGCAAGACGCGCAAAAATGCGTGAAAACCCGCGGAGTCGCGTTACACTCACCAGACGGCAGGGATGCGAGCGCGCTTGTGTGCGCCCGCGCTCACTCGGTCGAGACGCCGCGCGACCGAGACCGTACAATGATCTGGCCACGTATCTCACGTCGCCCACGTACCACGTAAATGGCTCGACCACAGCGGCTCGACCTCGGTTCGACCACAGTTCGACCACCCAACGCACGAGGACAACATCAATGCGCATGACCGGGTCTTCTGGAACCATGACCCTGCTCACCGAGCATGACGAAGCCACCGGACGCGAGCTGCGTTCGCTGCGCCTCGAATCGGCGGCCGACGGCAAGAGTCTTTTGCTGATCGAAGTCGACGAGCGCAAGGCGGGTATCCACCGCGAAGTGCGTTACGAGATCACGCCCGCGGAGCTGATCGCGGCCATCCGCGCGCAAGGCGCCGAGATACCCGGGGAATCGCATAACCGGTAAGCCGGAAAGTCGGTCCATTACGGGCGTTTCGCCCTCGCCCACCGCCGCGTTCGCGCGGCGCCGTGGGCACGACGCGCGTCGGGTTTCCGTCGCGCGTTTTCGTTTGGCGGGCCGAGGTTTGATCGACGTTTATGCCAATGTTTAAGCCGACGTTTATGCCGACGTTTTAGGCATCGTCTCGCGCGCACAACGCAGCATGCGTCGCGCCGCCGGTTAAACGCACCCGAACCGCATTCGGCGTATGCTTTGGCGCTCGCTTGCACGCCTTCAAAATGCGTCCATAATCGTTACGTTACCCTTCCCATTGCGCCGCTCCGGCCCCACCGGCGCGGCATCCAGGCGACGGAAGTAAGCCGATGCTACATGACCTGATCGCGCAGTACGGGCCTGCGCTCGTGTTTCTGAACGTGCTCGCCGGCTCGCTCGGCTTGCCCGTGCCCGCGATGCCCGCGCTCGTCCTGTTCGGCGCGATGGCCGCCATGCATCCCGGTTCGGTCGGCCAGCAGGTCGCGCCGGTGCTCGGCCTGTCGATCGTCGCCATGCTGATCGGTGACAGCGTCTGGTTCCTCGCCGGTCGTCTCTACGGTGGCAACACGCTCAAGACGCTCTGCAAGCTCTCGCTCTCGCGCGACACCTGCGTAAAAAAGACCGAACGCTTTTTTGGCCGCTGGGGCGTGCGCGTGCTCGCGATCGCCAAGTTCGTGCCGGGGCTGTCGCTCGTCTCGGTGCCGCTGGCCGGCGCGATGGGCACGCCCTATCGTCAGTTTCTGGGTTTCGACGGCATCGGCGCCGCGCTCTGGTCGGGCACCGGTCTGCTGATCGGCGTGCTGTTCGCGCCGCAGATCGACATGATGCTTGCCGGCGCGAGCCGCCTCGGCCGTTTCGCGGCGGTCGTCGTGCTCGTCCTGCTGCTGCTCTACGCGATGTACCGCTGGACGCGTCGCCGCCAGCTCATCAAGAAGCTCGCGAACGCGCGCATCACCGTGGACGACCTCTATCGCGCGATGGCGAACAAGCCGCCGCCCGTGGTGTTCGACATCCGCTCGGAGGAAAAGCGCAAGCTCGATCCGTTCATCATTCCGGGCGCGCTGTTCGCCGACGAGCGTCAGCTCGAAGAGATTCTGAGCCGGTATCCGCGCGAGCAGAAGCTCGTGATCTACTGCTCGTGCCCCAATGAAATTTCCGCGGCCTGGATGGCGAAGAAGCTCGTCGAGGCCGGTTTCATCGACGTAGTGCCGCTGCTCGGCGGCCTCGACGCCTGGCGCGACGCAGGCCGCACGCTCGAATCGCTGCCCATCGCGCCGCATCCCGAGGTTCCGGTCAGCATCACGCCGAAAG
Source organism: Paraburkholderia sp. Ac-20347 (assembly GCF_017104805.1). Taxonomy (NCBI): domain Bacteria; kingdom Pseudomonadati; phylum Pseudomonadota; class Betaproteobacteria; order Burkholderiales; family Burkholderiaceae; genus Paraburkholderia; species Paraburkholderia sp. Ac-20347. The sequence goes on from NZ_JAAGPN010000248.1 coordinate 10,091, forward strand.
CGATCTGATTCACGCGATCCACGCGTTCTTTCCCGCGCGCATCCGGTCCGCTTTCTGTCTGCATCGTGTCCGTTTCGCGCGCGGCGCCGCGGCATCGCGCGCACGAGGAGAAACGCCTGATGGGCTCACTTGCCACCGAGCCGCCTCGCTACGAGGCTGCGCCGTCCACGCCTGAATCCGCCTCGCATTCCACGCTGTCCGACACCCAGCCGCAACCCGCCGAGGCGCCGTTCTCGACGCTCGCGACGCGGCGTCACCAGATGTTCCCCGAGCTGACCGAAGACGAAATCAAGCGCCTCTCGCGTTTCGGCGAGCAACGGCATTGGGAAGCGGGCGAGCTGCTGTTCCACACCGGCGACACCGGCCCCGGCATGTTCGTGCTGCTCTCGGGTTCGGTGAAGGTGTTCCAGCGCGACGGTCTGGGCCGCGAACGGCTGATCGTCGAGCATGGGCGCGGCCATTTTCTCGCCGAAGTCGGCCAGCTCTCGGGCGGCCCGGCGCTGGTGGACGGCATCGCGCTCGAACCCGTCGATGCGGTCCTGATTCCGCCCGAGCGCCTGCGCGCGGCCATCGTCGCCGAAGCCGAACTGGGCGAGCGCATCGTGCGCGCGCTGATCCTGCGCCGCGTCTCGCTGATCGAAAAGGGCGCGGGCGGCCCGATCCTCGTCGGCAAGCACGACGACCCCGCGATGCTCTCGCTGCAAGGCTTCCTCTCGCGCAACGGCCATCCGTATTCGGTGCTCGACGAGCGCGACGAAAGCAGCATGATCTGCGTGATCGAGCGCTTCGCGGCGCGCTGCGAAGACCTGCCGCTCGTGATCTGCCCCGACGGCTCGGTGCTGCGCCATCCGTCCGCGCCCGAACTCGCGACCTGCCTCGGCCTGCTGCCCGAACTGAACGGCGAACGCGTTTACGACGTGGCCGTGGTCGGCGCGGGTCCGGCGGGCCTCGCGACCGCCGTGTACGCCGCCTCCGAAGGTCTCTCGGTGATCGTGCTCGATTCGCGCGCGCCGGGCGGCCAGGCGGGCGCGAGTTCGCGCATCGAAAACTATCTGGGCTTTCCGACCGGCATTTCGGGCCAGGCGCTCGCGGGCCGCGCGTTCGTGCAGGCGCAGAAGTTCGGCGCACACGTGGCGATTCCGGTCAGCGTGAAAAAGCTCCATTGCGACGAGCAGCCGCGCCGCCTCGAAACCTGTAGCGGCGACGTGCGCGCGCGCAGCGTGGTGATCGCGAGCGGCGCGATCTACCGTCGCCCGACCATCGCCGGACTCGACCGCTACACCGGACGCGGCGTCTACTACTGGGCGTCGCCGGTCGAAGCGAAGCTCTGCAAGCACGAAAACGTCGTGCTGGTCGGCGGCGGCAATTCGGCGGGCCAGGCGATCGTCTATCTCTCCACGCACGCGCGCCAGATCGACGTATTGATCCGCAAGGCCGGTTTCGAATCGACGATGTCGCGCTATCTGATCGATCGCATCGCCTCGCTGCCGAACGTGAACGTGCATCCGCTCAGCGAGATCGGCGCGCTCGACGAGGACGAAGCCGGGCTCGCCGCGATCCGCCTGAAGACGCCGTGTCCGGAGGGCGTCGATCACTTCGACGCGCGCCATCTGTTCCTCTTCACGGGCGCCGATCCGAACACGAACTGGCTGCAGGATTGCGGCGTGGCGCTCGACGCCAACGGCTTCGTGCTGACCGGCGCGGGCGACGAATCGTGCAGCCTCGCGACCTCGGTCGAAGGCGTCTACGCGATCGGCGACGCGCGCGCGGGCTCGACCAAGCGCGTGGCCGCCGCCGTGGGCGAAGGCGCGGCCGTGGTCGCGCAGATCCACCAGATGCTGGGCGCCGCG
>NZ_JAAGPN010000249.1:0-11884 GCF_017104805.1 Paraburkholderia sp. Ac-20347
CGGCGGCTTGCGGGTCGCGCGGGGTTTCCGCGCGCTCGGCGCGAGGTTCGCGTTGTTCTCGGGAAGCGCGTGGCTCGCGCGGCTCACGTGGCTCGCGCGGCTGGCGATCGCCGCCGCGCGAAGCTTCGCCCGACTGCGGCGCACGCTGAGATTGATCACGCGCGGGCGCGCGAGGCGCTTGCCGATTCTCGCGATGCTCGCGCGGCGCTTGCACACGCGAATCGGGTTTCTGCGGCGCTTGCGGCGCTTTCGGCGAATCGGTCTGCGGAGCAGTTTGAGAAACAGACGAAGAAACAGCCGCAGAAGCAGGCTGCGAAACCGGCGACGACTTTTGCGCCGTCACCGGCGTCTGCTTTTTCACGGCAGGCGCGTCCGACACCACGGTCACCACCGGCGCAACATTCTTTTCATGCGGCGCCGCCACCTCGGCCGGCTTCGCGGCGGGCGCCTGTTTCCCACGCTGATCCTGCACGCGCGCGCCACCGAGCGCGCCGCTGCCCATCAGCGCGGCGAGCCGGTCCAGCGACGCCGGTTTCTGCGTATCGGCCTGCGCGGCGCCGTACTTTTGCGCGCCGCGCTTTTCCCGCGCGCCGCCGTGCACGGCGTCATCGCCGGAAGGGGTGTTGCTGCCCTGCCCCGAGGCAGGTCTTTTGGGTACATTCGACATGGGGGCGCATTATAATCCCGGGCATGAATTCCCAAACCGACCTCGTCCCCGCCACCCAAGGCGCGCCGGCCTCCGCCGCCGCCTCGGACCCCGCGTCCCAGCAAGCCGCGCAGCAGGTGGCGCAGCACGCACAGTTCGTCGACTGGATGCGATCGGTCGCGCCCTACATCCACGCATTCCAGGGCAAGACTTTCGTCGTCGGATTCGGCGGCGAGGTCGTGCACCAGAACCTGCTCAACGCGCTCGTCGCCGACATCGCGCTGCTCCAGGCCATGGGCATCCAGATCGTGCTCGTGCACGGTTCGCGCCCGCAGGTCGAAGAGCAGATGAGTCTGCACGGCGTGGAGTCGGAGTTCTCGCACGGCATGCGCATCACGAATGCCCGCGCGCTCGAATCCGCGAAGGAAGCGGCCGGCGAAGTGCGTCTCGACATCGAGGCCGCGATCAGCCAGGGTCTGCCGAACACGCCGATGGCGCACGCGCACATCAGCGTCGTGTCGGGCAACTTCGTCACCGCGCGCCCGGTCGGCATTCTCGACGGCGTCGACTTCCAGCATACCGGCGTGGTCCGCAAGATCGACGCCGACTCGATCCGCCATTCGCTCGCGAGCCGCAAGCTCGTGCTGCTCTCGCCGCTCGGCTTCTCACCCACGGGCGAGGCGTTCAATCTGTCGATGGAAGACGTCGCGTCGGCGGCGGCCATCGCGCTGCGCGCCGACAAGATCGTGTTCCTCACGGAAACGCAGGGTCTGATCGACGAGGAAGGCGAACTGATCCGCGAAATGTCGCTCGACGACGCCTACCGCCTCCAGGAAGGCGGCACCGTGCTCGGCGACGCGGGCTTCTATCTGAAGCACTCGATTCGCGCCTGCCGCGGCGGCGTGGGCCGCGCGCACATCATTCCCTACGCGCTCGACGGCGGGCTGCTGCTCGAACTGTTCCTGCACGACGGCGTCGGCACCATGATCTCGTACGAGAATCTGGAAAGTCTGCGCGAAGCCACGCCCGACGACGTCGGCGGCATTCTCACGCTGATCGAACCGCTCGAAAGCGACGGCACGCTGGTGCGCCGCGGCCGTCACCAGATCGAACGCGACATCGACCATTTCTCGGTGATCGAGCACGATGGCGTGCTGTTCGGCTGCGCCGCGCTGTACGCGTATTCGCAGGAGCGCATCGGCGAAATGGCGTGCCTCACGGTCTCGCCCGAAGCGCAAGGTTCCGGCGACGGCGAGCGCCTTCTGCGCCGCATCGAGCAGCGCGCCCGCGCGCGCGGCCTCACGCGCATCTTCGTGCTCACCACGCGCACGGAACACTGGTTCCTCAAGCGCGGCTTCGTCAAGGCCACGGTCGACGACCTGCCCGAAGACCGCCGCCGCCTCTATAACTGGCAGCGCAAGTCGCTCGTGCTGATGAAACAGCTCTGAGCGCGCCGCCCATCCCCATACGACTACAGGAGAAGCACAGCATGGCCCGTATGATTCAATGCGCGAAGCTCGGCAAGGAAGCCGAGGGTCTCGATTTTCCGCCGCTGCCGGGCGAACTCGGCAAGCGCATCTATGAAAGCGTGTCGAAGGAAGCCTGGCAGGGCTGGCTCAAGCAGCAGACCATGCTGATCAACGAGAACCGCCTGAACATGGCCGATCCGCGCGCGCGTCAGTACCTGATGAAGCAGACCGAAAAGTACTTCTTCGGCGAAGGCGCCGATCAGGCATCGGGCTTCGTGCCGCCGACGCAGGGCTGATCGCCCGCCCATCCGCGCTTCGATCCGGCCCTTTGCCGTTGGAAGCCGTGGAAAGCACCGCAAAAACCGCGCCTCGTGCGCGGTTTTTTTTCGCGCGATTTATGCATTTCGTCAACGTGACCGGTGTTTTTTGCTGCACCGCGAAATCGCCGGAATCCCTTGCCGCATAAGGGCTGGCGCGCCTCCCCGACGCTCCGACTGACGGGTCGGTTTGCACGATCTTCCGTTATCGTGCTATCATGTCGCTTCGTTCAACAGGCATTAGCCATCAATTGCATTCAGTCCGGCGCCCGAAAACGCCTTTCCAGCTGAATGCGCTCGCACAAAAAGAACGCGCCGCCACGCGGTGATTCTTTTTCGTTCAGCGGCACTTTGCAGTCACACTCCGTGACAGCCCAGTGTCCTCAAGCGTCCTGCCCCCCTCTACGGCCACGCAGGCGCCAAGCTTAATCACAATTCGATCGAGTGTCGTTTCGCGACACTTCAGCATGCACTTTCGTGCGCCGCCGGATCACGTTCATCGCGCGTCCGGCCTGGCTCGGGTTTCGCCCAGGCGACCCCATGCGCATCGCGCGCCGCGCACGAACGGCTGCCGCTATCGCGAAACGGCACTCTCCGGCAACCGTGGCGAGCTCTCCTGGAGCTCGTCGCAGTCATTGGAGATGCAGACCTTGACCGCTTCCACTTCCGGCGCGTCGGCCCAGTCCGACCTTACCCTCGACGACATCACGATCGTCGATAACAGCCTCCTCAAACGCGCCGTCGGCGCCATGGCCCTTGGCAATGCCATGGAATGGTTCGACTTCGGCGTCTACAGCTACATCGCCGTCACGCTCGGCCAGGTGTTCTTCCCGTCGAGCAGCCCGTCGGCCCAGCTGATCGCCACCTTCGGCACGTTCGCGGCCGCGTTCCTCGTGCGCCCGATCGGCGGCATGGTGTTCGGCCCGCTCGGCGACCGTATCGGCCGCCAGCGCGTGCTCGCGATGACGATGATCATGATGGCCTGCGGCACCTTCGCCATCGGCCTGATTCCGTCGTACCACTCGATCGGCATCGCGGCGCCCGTGCTGCTGCTGGTCGCGCGTCTGGTGCAAGGTTTCTCGACCGGCGGCGAGTACGGCGGCGCGGCCACCTTCATCGCCGAATTCGCCACCGACAAGCGCCGCGGCTTCATGGGCAGCTTCCTCGAATGCGGCACGATGGTGGGCTACGTGTTCGGCGCGGGCACGGTCGCCGTGCTGACCGCCCTGCTCTCGCATCAGCAACTGCTCGACTGGGGCTGGCGCGTGCCGTTCATGATCGCGGGTCCGCTCGGGATCGTGGGCCTGTACATCCGCACGAAGCTCGAAGAAACGCCGGCGTTCAAGCGTGAAGCCGAACTGCGCGAAGCCGAAGAAACCGCGCGTCCGAAGCTCACGCTCCGCTCGCTGCTGACCCAGCATCTGCGCCCCTTCCTGCTGTGCGTGGGCCTCGTGCTGATCTTCAACGTGACCGACTACATGGCGCTCTCGTATCTGCCGAGCTATCTGTCGGCGACGCTGCACTTCAACGAAACGCACGGTCTCTTCCTCGTGCTTGCCGTCATGGTGCTGATGGTGCCGCTGACGATCGCGTTCGGCCGCCTCTCGGACGCCATCGGCCGCAAGCCGGTGATGCTCGCGGGCTGTGTGGGCCTGATCGTGCTGGCGATTCCGTCGCTCACGCTGATCCAGACGGGCGCGGTCGTGCCGGTGTTCCTCGGCCTGATGATTCTCGGCACGCTGCTGTCGTGCTTCACGGGCGTGATGCCCTCGGCGCTGCCCGCGCTGTTCCCGACCGCGATCCGCTACGGCGCGCTCGCCATCGGCTTCAACGTGTCGGTGTCGCTGTTCGGCGGCACGACGCCGCTGGTCGCCGCCTGGCTCGTCGAGCACACGCAGAACCTGATGATGCCCGCGTACTATCTGATGGGCGCGGCGGTCGTCGGTATCGTCTCGGTGCTGGCGCTGCACGAAACGGCGCGCCGTCCGCTGCCGGGTTCGGCGCCGAGCGTCGGCACCAAGGCCGAAGCGCATGCGGTGCTGCGCGGCGTGCGTCTCGCCCGCGAGATGGACGACGACTACGCGACGGCCATGCCCGCCCGCGTGTAAGTCGCACACGGACCGCCGGTTCCCGAATCGGCGACGCCATGAAAAAGGCCAGCTTTACGCTGGCTTTTTTGCGTCTGGCGTTCGTGCGATGCGCGCCCGGCGTGCTTCATTTGATCAGCCGTGCGTGCTCGATGCGCGGCGCGCCGTCGGCATCGATCGTCAGCATGGCGGCTGAGATCGGCAAGCTGAAACGGCGCGGTCCCGCGCTCCCCGGATTCACGTAGATCACGCCGTCGCGCGTGTCGAGCGCGGGCTTGTGCGAATGCCCGCTCACCACGATCGCCACGCCGTCCGCGCGCGGATCGCCGCGCAGATCGGGCAATTCGTGCACGACCGCGATCGCGATCCCGCCGATCTCCAGCCGCGTCTGCACCGGCAGCGCCTCGGCCCACGCACCGCGATCGTTGTTGCCGCGCACGGCGGTCAGCGGCGCGATGCGTGCGAGCGTCTCCAGCACGCCCGGCTCGCAGATATCGCCCGCGTGCACGATGGCATCGCTACCGTCGACGAAACTCAGCAATTCGGGGCGCAGCAGATTGTGCGTGTCGGAAACGAGCGCGATGCGCAGCGGCGTCTGGCGTGACATGGAAACGTGGTCGAGTGGCGGAACACCCGCACCTTACCCGTTCGTGGAGGTTTGCGCAGCCGCGTGGCTGTTGTTACGAACCTCATCGTGAACCTCATCGTAAACATCGGCACGCGTATCGAAATACACCGCGAGCCAGACCGTCGGCAGCGCCGGATCGGTCCACGCCACGCGATGCCGGCAATGCGGCGGAATATGCACATAGTCGCCGGGCAGCATGCCGTGCCGCACGCTCCCCTGCGCCTCGAATTCCAGCGCCGCCGCGCCCGCGAGCAGCACCACCCATTCCTCGCGCGGATCGTCGTACCAGAAGCCCTCGGGACTCGTCTGCCCCGTCGAAACGATGCGCTCGATCAGCACGCCGTCGCGCTTGAGCAGCGCATCGAAACGCTCGTCGCCCGCATAGACGTCGATCGCCGAAAAGAGATTGCCGGTCTTGCCGCCACCCGGCTGCGCCGTACTGTCGTTCATTCGAGCGGCCTCAGTCCGTCGAGCAGCGTGGGCACGAGTTCGCTGACCGTGGGATGGACGTGCATCGCGTATTGCAGCGTCGTATAGGGCGCGTCGGCGGTCATGATGTCGATGAAGCAGTGAATCGCCTCGTCGCCCTCGATGCCGAAGAGGCTCGCGCCGAGAATCTTGTGCGTCTGCGCATCGACGAGCGCCTTCATGAAACCCGCGGTCTCGCCGCGCTCGCGCGCACGCCCGACACGCGACATCGGCATCGTCGCGATCAAGGCGGGCCGCTTCGATGCACGGACCTCGCGCTCGCTCGCGCCCACGCGCGCAAGCGGAGGATCGACGAACACGGCGTAGGCCGGAATGCGCGTATCGACGCTGCGATGCGCGCCGTCGAGCAGATTCGCCGCGACGATCTGGTAATCGTCGTACGACGTGTGCGTGAACGCGCCGCGCCCGTTCACGTCGCCGAGCGCCCACACGCCGTCGACGTTGGTGCGCAACTGGCCGTCGACCGCGATGATGCCGTGCGCGTCGCGCTGGATGCCCGCGACGTCGAGGCCGAGATCGTCGGTATTCGGAATGCGGCCGGTCGCGAACAGCAGATGCGAGACGTCGAGCGTGTCGTTGCCGAGTTCGATGCGAATACCGTCGGCGGGCGTCGCGCCGAGCGGCGCCACGCTTTTCGGCGAGGCGCCGAAGCGGAACACCACGCCTTCGCGCACGAGCACATCCTGCAAGGCTTTGGCGACGTCGTCGTCTTCGCGCGCGAGAATGCGCTCGCCGCGCACCAGCACCGTGACCTGACTGCCGAACCGGCGGAACATCTGCGCGAATTCGAGCGCCACGTAGCTGCCGCCGCAGATCGCGAGATGCGCGGGCAATTCGGTGAGGTCGAGGATGCCGGAGTTGGTTTCGTACCAGATGCGGTCGAGTCCGGGCACGGGCGGCACGGCCGCGCGCGTGCCGGTATTGATGAAGATCTCGTCGGCTTCGAGCGAGTCGGACTCGCCGTTCGCGGACGTCACGCTCAGCGAATGCGGCCCGGTGAAACGCGCGTGTCCTTGTATCACCGAGACGTTTTTAGCGTTACGCAGCCAGCGCTCCACGCCGTCGCGCGACGCACCGATGATCGCGTCCTTGCGCGCCTTGATAAAAGCGAGATCGACGCTGACATCGTCGCGATGCGCGCCGAGCGCACCATTGCCGATGCGAACGCCATACTCGCCCGCGTGCCGCGCCACGTGGGCCGCGCGCGCGCACGCCACCCAGGCCTTCGTCGGCGTGCAGCCGACGTTCACGCACGTGCCACCGAACTGCGCGCGCTCGATGATCGCCGTCTTGCGCCCGCTCGCGCCGAGACGCACCGCCAGCGGCGGACCGCTTTGCCCGGTGCCGATCACGATCGCATCGAATCGCTGTGCCATGCCGCTCTCCTTCGTGTGCTTCGTGTGAAGGGTCCAGGTCGCGCACGGCGCATGCCGCGCTCGCGCCATCTTACGCCGCGCTGCGCACGCGCCGCGCGAGCGCGGCCAACGGCGCGGCTAACAGCGCCTCACGCAGAAACTCACGGAAATCGGCGAAAAAAAGAGCCGCCTCGGAACATGAGGCGGCTCACAGGGTGACGCCACAACAGCAAACGGGCGATGCCGCTGCGCGTCGGGGGGGAAACTAAAAAAGGTGGGTAGCTCAGTGCACCCGCTCGCAGCCGCGGCTCGCGCACCAGAGTTCGCGCGAACGCAGCACCGCAGCGCGTGCGCCGCGCGTGGCGACCATGAAGCCGACCTGGCTCATGTTGAAGTCGAGCGACACCATCAGCTGCATGAGGTCCACCATCGGCAGGACCAGTGCTGGCTGATACAGTTGTCGTTCGATAAAGGATTTCATGACGGCTCCGCTGTGGCCGCCGCGTCTGCATGACGCAGCGGCGATTCCATGGAAGCCATTCTAGGAATGTAGCGTCCGCCGATAAATGGGCTGGACGCGAAGTCACTTGTCGTCAAACGCGAACAATCGTCGCAGGGGCGCGCCGGACGGGGTTGCGCGCCGAACGCTGCCCTTCAGGATCCGTTCGCGCCCGTCGCGTCGGTCACGTCGGCGCGCTCACTCCAGCGGCGTCGCGACGAATTCCGGCAGGGCCTCGGCGCGCAACGACAGCGCGGCCAGCGCCGGATAGCGCCCCGGTTCGATCGTGCCCGGCAGGATGTGCTGCGTGAAACGCCACGCCACCGCCGCCGTGATGTCGGCCTGGGTGATCCGCCCCGCGCACAGCCAGCCCTCGCGCCCGCTCACGAGGCGCTCCAGTTCGGCGTACGCCGCATGCATCTGCGCGCGGACGCGCTCGAACCACGGCTCGTGCTGACGATCCTCGGGGCGCAACTGGCGCTCGTACACCTGCTGCACGGTCTTTTCCATCGCCGCCAGCGCGAAACCGTTTACGCGCAGCGCGAACGTGCGCTCCTGCGTCTCCTCCGGCATCAGACGGCGCGCCGCCGGAACCTTGTGATCGAGGAAATCGAGAATCAGCGTGGAGTCGATCAGCATCGTGCCGTCGTCGTCGATGAACGTCGGCGCCTTGACGACCGGATTGATCTTCGCGAACGCATCGTAGTGCCGGAACACCGACACGCTCTGATGCTCGAACGGCAGCCCGAGGACGTGCAGCGAAATCGCCACGCGACGCACGTAAGGGGAATCCATCATGCCAATCAACTGCATTGTTCACCTCGCTCGCAAAAAAAGGACCGGACCATCGATGGTGCAGCATCGGCCAGCGGTTTTCAAGCCGGATTGATGAAGCGCAAAGCGGCGTCACGAATCGGGACACAGCAGGCTTGTCGGCGCTTCCGTTTTTCGTCGAAATTGCTCAGGCCATCTGATTATCGCTGGAGCCTGAATCTGATCGATCGTAGGAATCAGGAGACGACAGTCCGCGTCATTTAGACCGTGTTTTTTGGGACGGAATATGCATAGGTTCATGCATGCATCTATCGCGAAAACAGGCCTGAAAAATGCCGTGTCGACGTGTCACGCGCGCCGACTGTCCGCTCTGGAGCAAGATTCGTTAGCTGACTTTGCACGTGACGCGACGCGGCAATGTTGCGGCGCAATGGCCGTGTCGCCGGAACGCCCGGAATTCGCGGGTCCGCGCCCACCAAGGCGCACCGGACAGCAAGCAGCAACAGCAGGATGCCGAATCATTAATCACCCTGCATTTACAGGGCTTTTCGTACGCCGCATGTGTTGCAGTGCATCGCCGGGAAACTCCTGGATTCGTACGGCGTAAGGCTGCGCTAGTCTGATTGCACTAGGAGATGAAATCATGAGACAAGCATTCAATGTTGGCATCGTCATCGTCCTCGCCCTCCTCCTCGGGAACCGGATTCTGACTCGCGTGCAGGCGCATGAGGCCAGTTCGGTCAGCTGCGCGAAGGGTTCCGAACTCGTGCGCCTCGAGGCGCTCGCGCGCGGTTTCACGACCCTCGGCGCGCGCAGTCAGGGGGAAAACTTCCTCTCGTCCTGCCTCGTGTCGGGTGAAGCGCAGGTCGGCAAGGTCGTCGCACACGACTGAAGCCTGGCCAGAGTCGCTGGCCGGGTTCCGCGGGAGGGGTCTGGCGGCACGCCCAGCTGGCTGTGTGACTGGGCGCACGCCTCGTGCGCCCGCTCGCGCTACGCGAAACGTTTCGTGAGCTTCCGACTTCGCCGCTCGCTGCGCGCTGGCGCATCGGCCCGCTTCCAGCCGGGCCAACCGTTGATGCCGTCCGGCATCCTCATTTCCCGCCGATTCCCTTGCTGCCGACCGCGTTTGCGCATCCGCGCGCACCCTGCGGCGACGCGATAGCTGCGCCCTAGCGGCACGCGCGGAAGCCGCATGTTAGAGAACCTTTCTTTCGGGTTGCCAATGCGCGCACCTGGCAGCGACAATGGTGCGCAATCCGGAGGGAATTCATGAAAGGAAGGATCCTGCTGCTTGGAGTTGGCATGCTGACGGCGTGCACGTCGGTAACCGGAGTGAATTCGAGACAGGATGGCCATCTTTCGGTAACGAGTCGTGCGCGCTGGGATTTCGTATCCTGGAATCACGTGCGCAGCACCAGCCTCAAGGAAGCGCAAGCCTATTGCCACAAGCGCAAAAAGGAAATGCACGCCATCCAGGTCCATAGCGAAGGCCTGCGCGGCGTGACTTCGCAAACAGTAGAAGTAATCTTCGACTGCATCTGACCCTCCCCGCTTTACCCCAAAATCCCCGTCCCACAAGCCTTTCCGCCGGTAAGCCCGAGGTTTTTCGTCAGCAACCTTGCGGTCGCGCAACAGTTTGTTGTCGTTCTCCCTGATATTCAAACCGCATGCCCGAGGTACACTTCCTTAACACTTTGTTACGGTTTGTCTTAACTCGTATCATGCTTACCGCCTTCTTCATCGCGTCGCCGGTCGCCATCGCTGCTTTGTTCGGCTTTGCACGGCTCGTGAATCCGCGAACCGGCCAGATCGGCAGCCGCTGATTGCGTAAAGGTCATCGGCCCGGCGTCGCGCGCCGGGAAGTCGCGCTTTGTTGGCGCGTCCGATGGTTTTGCGATTGCGTGGATTTTCGTGCCGCAACGCGCGCGCATTGCGCTTTGCCGCGCACGCCGAAGCCTGAGTCGAAGCCTTCGCTCGAACGCCCCTGTTAGCGCCCTTTTTCGCCATCCAGCGCGTTACCCGCGTTCCCGCCACATTCCCGCTGCTGCTTTCCCGCGCGCCCAACAAAAAACCCGCGAAGCGTGACGCTATCGCGGGTTTCATGATTCCAGCGCTACACACTGGAAGAACAACAACATCTGGTGCCGGGGACCGGACTCGAACCGGCAAGCCGTGAGGCGGCGGATTTTCGTCACACTACGTCTTTCGACGCCACCCGCTCATCGAGGCGGGCGTTCGTGCGCTGGACTATGCCTTCGCCATCGCCATCGCCGCGTGCCGCTTTCGCGTAACACGCCGCGCCAACTTTAGGCGCCCCCCGTCTAGTCTCTACACCTTCCGCGCCGACGCATGCTGCGTCAGCCGGCTTGGCTCGGCGTTGCCTCGGTGCCCGCGGGCCCCAGGGGATTCGCCGAATTTGAGGGGTTCTGCACCGGCCGTTTCCGGCTGGGCACTCAAATTATTTTAAGTCCGCTATGTTTACCAATTTCATCACCCCGGCAGGGCGGACGCGATTCTACCATTGCACCGCGCCCCTCCCAAGCGCCTGTCCGTCATCGCTCCGTCATACGCGTTTCTCATAATCGGCCCCGTCGAAAACGTTTACATCGCTCGGGGCCAGCCGCATGACGTCAACCATCAAAGATGTCGCCGCACACGCAGGATTTTCGATCGCCACCGTGTCGCGGGCGATCAACGCGCCGCACACGGTCAATCCGGTCACGCTCGCCCGCGTGCGCGAAGCCATCGACGCGCTCAAGTTCAGCCCCAGCCCGCTCGGCCGCCAGTTGCGCGGCGAACGCACGCGTCTGATCGGCGTGGTGCTGCCGACGCTCGCCAATCCGGTTTTCGCGGAATGCTTGCAGGGCATCGACGAATTGGCGTCCGCGCAAGGCTTCCGCCTCATGCTGATGACGACGCAGTACGACGCGCAGCGCGAACGCCACGCGATCGAAACGTTGCGCGCGCAACGCGTCGAGGGACTGATCCTGACGGTCGCCGACGCGGATACGCACCCGCTCCTCGACGAAATCGACGCCGACGGCCCGCTCTACGTGCTCATGCACAACGACACCAAGCGCCGCCCGTCGGTGTCCGTCGATAACCACCAGGCCGCTTTCGACGGCGTGCGCACGCTGATCGCCCACGGCCATCGACGCATCCTGATGCTCGCGGGCACGCTCGCCGCCTCCGACCGCGCGCGCCAGCGTCACGCCGGCTACGCGCAGGCGATGCGGCAAGCGGGTCTCACGCCCGCACCCGCGCTCGAAATCGATTTCAACGCAGCGGAACTCGCGCCGTCGGTGCTCGCGCATCTGACGACCGGCCCGCAACGGCCCACCGCCCTCTTCTGCAGCAACGATCTGCTCGCGATGGTGGTGATGCGCGGCCTGCGCCGCGCGCGCATGCGCGTGCCGCAGGACATGTCGATCCTCGGTTTCGACGGCCTCGCGGTCAGCGAACTGCTCGCGCCGCCGCTCGCGAGCATCGGCACGCCCAACGGCGAGATCGGCCGCTCGGCGTGGCAGCGGCTGATGGCGCGCATCGGCGGCGAGTATTCGGGTCCGTCGCTCGGCCTCGCGCTGCCGCACACGCTGCGCGAAGGCGGCACGATCGCGGCC
>NZ_JAAGPN010000250.1:0-11799 GCF_017104805.1 Paraburkholderia sp. Ac-20347
TACGCAACCGGCGTTCTCGAGCGAGACCGTCAGGTAGCGGCTGGCGACGCCCGCGAGGTTGTCGAACGCGGCGTGCGCGTCGGTCGCGCTCGCCACGTGGTTCGCGAGCACGCGGAACTGGCCGATCGCGTGCGCGAAGTGCAGCCGTTTCATGCACGCGTAGGCGTCGGTGATCGCCTGCGCGGCGACGCGCATGACGATCAGCACGTCGTGCGCGTGCATCGCGAGCGGCGACAGTGCGCCGTCGGCGTCGAGCTGGGCGTCGATGAGGACGATGTCAGCCGGACCGGTCAGCACCTTGTTCAGTTGCGCGCTGCTGTACTGCGAGCGATGCTCGCGCGAGGCGGCCAGCACGCGAAAGCCGAGCGCGTGACGCCCCGCGGCTTCGTCGAGCCCCATCTCGCCGCGCATCACCGCCGCGAAGTTGCCCGCGCCGCGAATGCCGCCGAGCAGCGCGCTCACCGAGCGCGGCCCGAGACATTCGTCGATGACGAGCACGTCCTTGCCATGGCCGGTCAGCGCCGCCGCCAGATTGATCACGGCGGTCGTGCGTCCCGGCGCGCCGGGTCCGCCTGTCACCGCGATCACGCGCGAGCCTTCTCGCGCAAGCAGACGCCGCAGGCCTTCGGCCTGATCGATCACGAACTTATCCAAACCGGACCTCGGGTGCTTGCGCGTTCGAACGATTCGACAGCGCGGAGAGCAATGCAGGAATGTCGTCCTCGTGCGGCACGAACGGCGAGCGGTCGCGCGGCACGCAGAACGCGCTGCGAATCAGGAAGCGGCGCGTGGCCACGTACAGGTTCTCGGGCACCTTCTGGCCGGTCGAGACGTAGTGCACCGGCAGCTTGTAGCGCAGGACCGTGTCGAGCGTGCTGCCGAGGTTGGTCGCCTCGTCGAGCTTGGTGAGGATGCAGCCGGTGAGCGGCGAGTTGTCCGGACCGCTCTGATAGGCCTGCACGACTTCGTTGAGCGTGTCGCCGTGGTTGGTCGCCGAGAGCAGCAGAAGGCGCCGCACCGGACGGCCCGCGCCGCACAGCATGGCGATCTGGTCGGCCACGGCGCGGTCGCGCTGGCTCATGCCGATCGTGTCGATCAGCACGATGTGCTTGTTCTTGAGTTCGGTGAGCGCGAGCTGCAGATCCGCGCCGTCGCGCACCGCGTGCACGGACACACCGAGGATCTTGCCAAAGATGCGCAGCTGCTCGTGGCCGCCGATCCGGTAGCTGTCGGTCGTGAGCAGCGCGACCTTGCTCGCGCCGAAGCGCATCACGCAGCGCGCGGCGAGCTTGGCCGTGGTCGTGGTCTTGCCGACGCCCGTCGGGCCCATCAGCGCGAACACGCCGCCGCGCTCCATCAGCGCTTCTTCGTCTTCCAGCACGGGCAGGTTCGATTCGAGCACCGACTGGAGCCATTCCATGCCGGCTTCCTCGGTCTCCACGTCCGGCAGGCGCTCGATCATCATCTTGACGAGCTGCGCCGAGAAACCGGCCGCGAAAAGCTGTTTGGTGAGCGCGCCCTGCACCGGGCTGCGGCGCTGGCGCTCGCCCCACAGCAGACCGGCGAACTGCTCTTCCATCATGCCGCGCATGGAGGCCAGTTCGTTCATCACCGTTTCGTTGACGACCTGCTCGATGCGCGAGCGAATCGCTTCGCTGACGGTCGCCGCCGTGGCGGACGACTTCGCGCCGTCTTCGTCGGGCGCGGGACCGGCGGCGTCGGCGCTCTGGCCGATGCTACGCGCCGCGCGACGCGCCGCGACGTGAGCGGCCTTGAGCGCCCAGTCGGGCTGCGTGGCGTCGACGTCGGCGGGATGCACGGGATCGGCGGTCGTGCCGAAGCCGCGCGCCATCGCGGCGGCGGGCGTGAGGCCCGGCGTGCGCGTGTCCTGACCGTTCTGCTGGCTGGCGATACGGCGCGCGTGGTCGATCAGCCAGGGATTCGTTTCGGCCATCGTGCGCGGCGCGCTCGATTCCTGGAACGACTGCGGGAACGACTGCGACACCGCCTGTTCGAGCAGCGACGCGGCGTCGCGCGCCGACGTCTGGCTCGTGGCGGGCGCGGCCTTCAGCGTGCCGAAGGGCTGCGTGGTCTGCTGCGACTGCATGGCCTGCGCGGTCGGCGGCATCGTCGATTGCTGGGCGTGCTGGCCGGCGGCCGCACGCGACGCGGCGAACGGTTGCGCCGAAACTTCGGGTATGTCGTTCGGGGCGGTCTTGGCCTGAATCGATTGCGCGAGCGAGACGCCTGCATCATCGCCGTTATCGGCGTCGGCGTGTTCGTCGGCGGCTGCAGCGGCAGCGGGATCCGCGCCGACTTCCGGGCTCGCGCCGAACACCGACGAGAACACGTCCGGCATGCCGCTCGCGTAGGGATTGCCCGCCGACGGCGTCGACGACGCAGCCGAAGGCAGCGCGAGACGCGCCGGCTTCTGCGCGAACGCGCCGCCGTTCTGCGACGCCGCGCCGCCTTGCGACGACGAACCGCCAAAGGGCAAACCGCCGAACGCCGCACCGAGGGCCGCTGCACCCGCTGCACCCGCCGCACCTTCCGCAGGCGCGATCGCCGCGAGGTCGCTGTCGGCGAGCGCGACGATCTCGACGCTGCCGTCGTCGAGCGTGCGGTTCGACAGCACGACGGCGTCCGCACCCAGCGCCTCGCGCACGAGGCGCAAAGCGTCGCGGCTATTGCCACCGATGAATTTGCGAATGTTCAAGCTATGCCCCTGATTGAGGTGAGCGGCCTGGCGCCGCCGGTCGATTGCACTGGATCACTGCGAGCCGCGCGTCGCGCATGCCCTTCTCCGATGTTGGAATTATTTCGAAGGTGAGCCTTCTACGATCGGTGGATCAGGACGGGGAAATGTGGGTAATTCGGGGGATGGGGCGCGGGCGCGGCGCACGGCGGGGTGCGCGGTGCATCGGACGACGGCGGTCGACGGTGCGAGCGCGGCGTCGAACGTGCGGTGAACGTGGCGAGAAGCTTGCCGACTCGCAGCGGGACGTCGCAGCGCGGCGTTATCAACCAAATAAGCGACTAACCATTTGACCTATAATCTGGTCGATTGATCGGCGTCACTGGGCGCCGCACGTGTTTGATTCGCCGCGCTTCAGGAGTCCGTACGATGGAAAGCATTCTGGCAAGAGCCTCGATAGGCATCAGCGAACTGAAGATGAATCCCATGGCTGCAATCGAGAAAGCCGACGGCCCCGTCGCCATTCTCAACCGCAACAAGCCGGTGGCCTACCTGATCCCCGCGAGCGAGTGGGAAGCCATCTGCGACCGGCTCGAAGACATCGAGCTGGCCGAACTCGTCCGCTCACGCAGCGGCGACGAAATCGTGAGCGTCAAGCTTGACGACTTATGACCTGAAGTTCTTCAAGTCCGCGCTCAAGGAATGGCAGCATCTCGACGCCACCGTGCGCGAGCAGTTCCGCAAGAAACTGGTGGAGCGTCTGCGCGCGCCGCACGTCGAATCGGCGCGCCTCGCCGGGCTGCCGGATTGCTACAAGATCAAGCTCGTGGCCTCGGGCTACCGGCTCGTGTATCGCGTGATAGAGGGCGAACTGGTCGTGCTCGTGATTGCCGTCGGCAGGCGTGAGGCGCGCGAGGCGTATCGCAAGGCGCATACGCGTCTGCGCTGAACCCTGGCCACAACGCAAAAAAGCCCGCCAGAAACCTCCGGCGGGCTTTCCAGAAATTCACCGCAAACTCACCGCAAGCTCACCCTCAGTTCGTCCCCACCACGTTCACCACGCGCACGTTGCGCGTATCGGGCACCTCGGCATACGAGAGCACCTTGAGCTGCGGCAAGCTGCGGCGCAGGAAGCGCGAGAGCATCGGACGCAGCGCATGCTGCACCAGCAGCACCGGCGACAAGCCCATCGCCTGCTGACGCTGCATCGCCGCTTCGGTCTGCGTGAGCAGCGTGTGCGCGAGGCCCGGCTCCAGACCCGGATTCGGGCCCGAGGTCAGCGTCTGCGAGAGCACGCGCTCGAGATTCGCGTCGAGGCCCATCACCTGCATGTCGCCGCTGCCCGGGAACCACTGCTGCGTGATCGCGCGGCCCAGCGAGATGCGCACCGCCGCCGTGAGATCGTGCGCATCGGTCATGCGCGGCGTGTGCTCGGAGAGCGACTCCATGATCGTGCGCATGTCGCGAATCGGCACGCCTTCTTCCAGCAGGTTCTGCAGCACTTTCTGCAGCGTCGTGACCGACAGCACCTTCGGCACAAGGTCGTCCACGAGCGACGGCGTGTCCTTCTGCACGCGTTCGAGCAGCGACTGCACTTCGCGGCGGCCGAGCAGTTCGGCGGCGTGCGTCACCACGAGGTGATTCAGGTGAGTCGCCACCACGGTGCTCGAATCGACCACCGTGTAGCCGAACACCTGCGCCTGCTCGCGCATGTTCGAATCGATCCAGATCGCAGGCAGCCCGAACGCCGGGTCGGTGGTCGGCATGCCCGGCAGCACCGCGCTCACCTGACCCGGATTGATCGCGAGCCACTGGCCCGGGAACGCCTCGCCCGTGCCCACTTCCACGCCCTTGAGCGCGATGCGGTAAGCGTTCGGACGCAGTTCCAGGTTGTCGCGAATATGAATGACCGGCGGCAGGAAACCGATTTCCTGCGCGAACTTCTTGCGGATGCTCTTGATGCGCTTGAGCAGTTCGCCGTCGGTGTTCTTGTCGACGAGCGGAATGATGCGATAGCCCACTTCGAGACCGAGCGTATCGATGAGCGTGACGTCGTCCCAGCTCGCCTCGGTGTTCTCGACCGGCGCGACGGCGGCCGGCGCGATATCCGCGAGCACGCTGCTCGACTTCTTCGCCTCGGCGGCCTTCTTCATCACGCGGCCAAGCTGGATCGCGCCGCCGCCCAGCAGCAAGAACGCGAAGTGCGGCATGCCCGGAATCAGGCCCATCATCAGGATGATCGAACCGGTGATCAGCAGCACGCGCGGATTCGTGAAGAGCTGGCCGGTCAGCTGCGTGCCGATGTCTTCGTTGGTCGCCACGCGCGAGACGATCACACCGGCGGCCGTCGAGATCACGAGCGACGGAATCTGCGCGACGAGGCCGTCACCGATCGTCAGCAGCGTGTAGGTCTCGCCCGCCGCCGCGAACGGCATGCCGTGCTGCACCACGCCGACGATCAGGCCGCCGATGATGTTGATCGCCATGATCAGCAGACCGGCGATCGCATCGCCGCGCACGAACTTGCTCGCACCGTCCATCGAGCCGTAGAACTCGGCTTCCTGGGCGATTTCCGTACGGCGCTTGCGCGCCGCTTCTTCGTTGATGAGACCGGCGTTCAGGTCGGCGTCGATCGCCATCTGCTTGCCGGGCATCGCGTCGAGCGTGAAGCGCGCCGACACTTCCGCAATCCGGCCCGCGCCCTTCGTGATCACCATGAAGTTGATCACCATCAGGATCACGAACACCACGATACCCACGGCGAAGTTGCCGCCGACGAGGAAGTGGCCGAACGACTCGATCACCTGACCGGCCGCGCCGGGGCCGGTGTGGCCTTCGAGCAGCACGACGCGCGTGGACGCCACGTTCAGCGACAGGCGCAGCAGCGTGGAGAACAGCAGCACGCTCGGGAACGCCGCGAAATCGAGCGGTTTCATGGTGTACATGCTGACGAGCAGCACCATCACCGAGAGCGCGATGTTGAAGGTGAACAGCAGATCCAGCAGGAACGGCGGCAACGGCAGGATCATCATGCCGAGGATCATGCAGATCAGGATCGGCCCTGCCAGCGCGCGCAGATTCGTGCTTTGCAGCACCTCCGGGCGCCGCGACAGGAAACCGGTGCGGGCGTTCATTCTGTTGCTCCTTCATTGCCGCCGCGCGCGGTGTCGGCGCGGCCTGCGGGGTTCGATGCGGTGGTGTTGGCGTTGCGCGCGGCGTCGGCGGCGGCGCGATCCTCGGGCGAGAGCGCGTCGTCGGCCTCTTCGGCGGCGTCGTCGTCGCTCACGGCGCCCTTGTCGAGGTCGGCCGGCACGTCGAGATCGGTCGGCGCCATCGGCACGTCGCCGCCGTGTTCGCGGAATCGTTTGAGCTGATAGACCCACGCGAGCACCTGCGCGACCGCGCCGTAGAGCGGGCCGGGAATCTCGCGGTTCAGATCGACGTTGTAATAGAGCGCGCGCGCCAGCGGCGGCGCTTCGAGCAGCGGCACATTGTGCTCGGTGGCCAGGTCGCGGATGCGCGCGGCCACGAGGTTCACGCCCTTGGCGATGACCTTCGGGGCGCGCATTTCGCCGTCGGTGTACTGGATCGCGACCGCGAAGTGCGTCGGGTTGGTGACCACCACGTCGGCCTTCGGAATCTGCGCCATCATGCGGCGGCGCGCCATCGCGCGCTGCTGCTGGCGAATGCGGCCCTTCACGTGCGGATCGCCTTCGTTCTCGCGATGCTCGCGCTTCACTTCTTCCTTCGTCATGCGCAGCTTGCGGTGATACGACCAGAGCTGATACGGCACGTCGATGGCGGCCACCACGAACATGCCCGCGACGGTCGTGCCGCAGCACACGGCGATCAGGTGAAACGCATCGGCGAACGCGCGCGGCGCGGGCTGCATCGCGAGGCCGAGAATCTCGTCGCGGCGATTCCAGACGGCCGAGCCGCCGATCGCACCGACCATGATCGTCTTCACCATCGACATGCCGAGCTGGATCGGACCGTTGATCGAGAAGATGCGGCCGAGACCCGAAATCGGATTCAGCCGGTCGAACTTCATTTCGAGCGATTTGGTGGAAAAGAGCCAGCCGCCGAGCGCCATCGGCGCGAGCAGCGCGGCCGCGCCCGTGAGCGCGAGCACCGGGAACAGCGCCATCAAGCCCTCGCGCGAGGCCACGCCGGCACCCGTGAGCATGCGTTTGGTCTCGAAAGCGCTGTCGTGGTTGAACGTCAGCGCGCCGCGCAGCATCGCCTGCAAATGCTCGCCGATCGTGCCCGACAGCAGCCAGATGCCGAAGAATCCCGCCGACAGCAGCGCGAACGTGGAAAGCTCCCGCGAACGCGCAACCTGCCCCTCCTCACGCGCCTTTTCGAGGCGCTTGGGAGTGGCTGATTCGGTTTTTTCGAGGTCGCTGTCCTCTGCCACGGATGCTCCGGTCGGCGCCGCACGCGGCCCGCCACCCCAACGGTGACGGCGCACAGCCTTTTTCAGTGAGAGCGATTATTGCCGCGCGGAGCAAGCGGCGATTGACGGAGTAAGGCGGTGAAACCGGGGTATTTCGCCGGATGGGCGGCCGGAACCTGCGCGGGAAGGCGCGCGGGCGGGTTTCGCGCGGGTTTGACGCGGGCGTGGTGGGTCGTCGCAATAATGGGGGAATGAACGAAAATGCCTCACGCCGCGTGGGGGCGGCGTGAGGCATTCAGGCGTTCAGGCGTTCCGACGCTCAGAACGCGAAGTAAGGCGTCTGCGTGCCGCCGGTGGCGGTCTGGTCGTAGCCGTAATAGACGTAGCGGCCGTAGAAGAACGGCAGACCGAGGTCGAGGTTCGCGTTCGAGCCGAACTCGCCCGCGAGATCGTTCGCGACGAAATTGCTGCCGCTGCCGAGCAGGACCTGGGCGCTCACCACGTTGAAGTTCACGGTCGCCGACTTGTTGTTGAGATCGGTCAGCGTCGCCGAGAGCGCGAGCGGCGTGGACGGGCAATAGAAGGTGCCGAGGTTGCCGCCGCACTGCGCGATCGAGCTGTCGTTGAAGAACAGGCCGTTCGAGCCCGAATCGAGGAACGCCGCGAGCGAGCGGCTCTTGTAGGTGCCGACGACATCGCCCCACTGGTCGGTCGCGAAGCTCTGGCTGGCGCTCATCGTGTTGTTCGACTGCGTGCCGATGCCGAACACCAGCGTGCCGGTCGCGCTGGCCTGACCGGTCTGCGACACGGGCGCCATCTGCAGAATCACGCCGTTGTTGTCGGTCGTGAAGTGCGCGACGGGATTGGCGACCTGCGCGCTATTGGCAACCGCGACGGTGCTGCAGTTGGTGCCGCCAGGACAGCTGTAGTAGCTGCTGCTGTTACTCGTGTTGGTCGCGCAGCGCGAGCCGCAATCCCACGGCGCCACGCCGATGCCGATCAACCCGTTCGCGCCCAGATCCTGCGGCGTGTTCTGCGCGCTGCCGTAGCTCGCGCAGGCTTGCGGCACGCTGCTGGTGGCGAGGTCGCCGATCACCTGGATCGGAATGTTGCTGGCCTTTTCGCCGCCGATCGTCACGTCGGCGTTGCGCACCGTGCCCCATGTGTAGCCGTCGGCGAACGCCGTGCACTCGGCGAGCGTGCCGCCCGAGGACGCGGTCGTGAGCGGCAGCGCGCCGGTCATCGTGCTGTTGAGCGCGGACGCGGCGATGCGCAGCCCGTACGACGCCGTATCGACCTGAACGTTGCTGATGGTCTGGCAGGTGCTCGTGCCGGCCGCGCACACCGTCACGCTGATGGTGGGAATGTTCGGCATGTTGCCGGTGACGCCGGAGTTGACCGTGACGCCCACGGTATTCGCGGCGCCGACGGCGATGGGCTGCTGCGTGGGCCCGGCCGGCAGTTGCGAGGTGTTGCCGGCGCTGCTGCTGCTCGAACCGCTGTCCGATCCGCCGCCGCCGCCGCAAGCCGCGAGGCCCGCCGTGAGCGCGAAACACGCGGCCAGCAACGCGCCGCGGACGATGACGGGGCTTTCGCGCAGGGCGCGTCCGACTGCATTGGAGATGCCGATGGTGTACACGCGTCGTCTCCCGTTCGTCATTGAATGTCGGAGGCGCTGACGCCCGACGGCAGCGCCTGCGGCAACCAGGCCTCGCCCGAGAACGCGCCCATGTGGCCGCCCGAATGGACCACGAGCGCGCTGTTGTCGACCGCGCCTGGCCCGCGCACGCCCGCCGCGCGATTGGCCTTCACGCCGGCGACATATTGCGGAAAGTAGCTGCCGAGCAGCGAGGCGAGATCAGGCGGCTGCGGCCCGTTCCACGCGACGCCGAACACCGTGCCCGCCGACGAAAGATACTCGCGCACGACGGTGCCGTTGGCGAGCGTGGTTTCGCGCACCGAGTAAGCCGACGTGCCGGAAGTCGTCGATGTGCTCGACGCCGCCGAGGCGCTCGCCTGCACAGCCTGCCGCTTCACGGCGGACACGGCCGTATTCGCGGCGCTGGGCGCACCGACGGTCGCGCCGGCCGGCGTGGTCATGGGCGCGCCGCCGAGCGCGGCGCTGGCCGGCTGGGCGACGCACAGCAAACCCGCCGCGCAGACGAGCGCGGCCATGGCGTGCTGCAGTGCGCCAAAAATCGTTGATGCTGATTGGGAATGTGAAGCGGAAGCCGAATTCGCGGTCGGCTTGAACCCTGACTTGAACCCGGACTTAGATCCTGACTTACGCCCTCGTTGAAAAACCGAAGAACAAACAGACAGACGCGAGCCGGACGAACCGGCACGGCGGGTCGCGGCGGACGCGACGGACGAGGCTTGCGGATACAAGGCGGCCCTCCCTTTCTCTCGGTGGCACGCTCCCGCCTGTGGCGCGACGTCCCGGCCGAAAAGTCGAGCAGTCGAACCGGGGCGACGGCAAAACGGGGAGCGGCTGGCTGCGCTGTCTGACTCCACCCCGGCAAGCGCCGCGGCGGGACAACAGCGTTCGTTGTCTAGTATGCCTGTCGAAGATTACACACGACAGATGGCTGTTTGGCCAGACGCAGCCATGCTGCGGCGCAGCGCGCCGGCATGGCCTTGCACATGGCGGCGGGCGTTCCCCGCCTCACCGCCGCGTCTGGCTGCCTGTGTATTCCGTTCTATTGCGCCAGTCCTGCTTTCCCGCTTGTTCCGACTTGTTCCGCCTGTACTACCTGTACTGCCTTAGAAACCGAGGCTTGCGAGCAGATCGTCGACCTGCGCCTGGTCCTGCACGACGTCGGTCTTGCCTTCCGGATTGATCTGCGGGCCGTTGAGCAGGCCTTCCGGACTGCCCGTGCTGCTCGCGTGCGCCTCCGCCAGCAGCGCGGCCGTGGCCGCGAACTGCTCGCGCCGCTCGGGCGCGATGTTCTCGACCAGCACCGTCAGCAGTTGCTGCTCGATCACATAGACCACGTCCATGATCTTCTTGATCACCTGGCCGGTCAGATCCTGGAAATCCTGCGCGAGCATGATTTCGAGCAGTTGCTGATTCGTCGCCGTGGTGACTTGCGGCACGCCGTCGAGGAACTGGCGCGTGTCGTCCATCAGCGAGCGGACTTCCTCGCGGCCGATCGGCGCGTCGTACCAGGTCGCCCAGCGCGACGACAGCACCTTGGCGTCGGCTTCGACCTGTTCCTGCATCGGCTTGGCGACCTCGATGGCCGACAGCACGCGCTCGGCGGCCTGCTCCGTCATGTTGGCGACGTAGCGCAGCCGGTCCCGCGCGTCGGGCACCGCTTCGGCGGCGCGCTCCACGTGCTTGTCGAGACCGAGCTCGCGCATCGAATCGCGCAACGTGCGCGTCAGCTGGCCGATGCGCGCGAGGATGCGGTCCGTCGCGAGATCGCCCGACTCCGCAGCGCCGTCGTGCGCCGCATCAATGGGCTCGTTCACGTCAGCTCCCGGTCTTCGCCATCTTTTCGAGAATCTTGTTGAGCTTCTCGTCGAGCGTCGCAGCCGTGAACGGCTTGACGACGTAGCCGCTCGCGCCAGCCTGGGCCGCGGCGATGATGTTTTCCTTCTTCGACTCGGCCGTCACCATCAGCACCGGCAGGTGCGACAGCGAAGCGTCGGCGCGGATTTCCTTGAGCATCGCGAGGCCGTCGAGGTTCGGCATGTTCCAGTCGGAAATCACGAACTCGTAGTTGCCGCCGCGCAGGCGCGCGAGGCCCGCTGCGCCGTCTTCGGCTTCGTCGACGTTCGCATAGCCCAGTTCCTTGAGCAGGTTGCGGACGATCCGGCGCATCGTCGGAAAGTCGTCCACCACCAGAATCTTCATTCCCTTGTCCATCTCGGTTCCATTCCTCCAGGCTAAAACCTGGGCAATTATCCAGACAAGCGCGACGCCTATCCAGATAAATTAATCGTGATCGATCGTGTAAGCCTTACAAAGCCACACGATCTCTCGTAAAAGTACGCGCCCGGTGCGGGCGGGCATATTACACGCGCTGGACGCGATCGCCCATCGAAGCGAGGCGCGTCATCACGCGGCGGCTCATGTCGGCGAGCGAAGCGATCTCGTCGGCGGCCCCGAGTGCGATGGCTTCGCGCGGCATGCCGAACACGATGCAGCTCGCCTCGTCCTGCGCGAGCGTGAACGCGCCGGCCTTGCGCATTTCCAGCAGGCCCGCCGCGCCGTCGCGGCCCATGCCCGTCAGAATCACGCCGATCGCGTTCTTGCCCGCGTGCTGCGCGGCCGAGCGGAACAGCACGTCCACCGACGGACGATGCCGGTTCACCGGCGGGTCGTCGGACAGATGCGCGATGTAGTTCGCACCGCTACGCGCGAGCAGCAGATGCGCGTGACCCGGCGCGATGTAGGCGTGGCCGGGCAGCACGCGTTCGCCGTGCTCCGCTTCCTTCACGGTGATGCGGCACAGCCCGTTCAGGCGCTGCGCGAACGACTTCGTGAAACCGGGCGGCATGTGCTGCGCGATCAGCACCGCGGGCGCGTCGGGCGGCAGCGGCTGCAGCACTTCGCGGATCGCCTCGGTGCCGCCCGTCGACGCGCCGACGATGATCAGCTTTTCGGTCGAAACGAGCGGATTGTTGATCATCGGCGCGGCGGCGGCCGGGGCGTGCGCGGCGCCATGCGCGGCAACCGGATGACCGGCGGCCGGCGCGGCGT
>NZ_JAAGPN010000251.1:0-11545 GCF_017104805.1 Paraburkholderia sp. Ac-20347
GAACCGGCGGGTTCGGCCGGCGCCGCTGCCGCACCCGCCTTCTCCGCACTCGAACCGCGGGACGGCAGCGAGCCGTTCGCCGTCACACGTGAAGCGCCCGCGCATCCGCCGCGCCGCATCGGCTGGCGTATCGTCGGCGCGCTGGTCGCGCTTCTGCTGCTCGTCGGGCTCGCCGCGCAATTGCTCTGGTGGCAGCGCGAAAGCGTGATGGTGTACTTCCCCGCTTCGCAGCCGCTGTATCAGCAGGCCTGTGCGCAGCTCGGCTGCCGCATCACCCCGCCGCGCGATATCGACGGACTCGAAGTGCAGCAGTCCGATCTGCGTCAGGTGGACGACCCGCATCATCTCGAACTGAAGGTGCCGCTGCGCAACCGCTTCGACATTGCGCTCGCCTACCCCGCGCTCGAACTCACGCTGCTCGATCGCCAGAACAACGTCGTCTTGCGGCGCGTGCTGTGGCCGCAGGACTATGCCGCGCCGGGTACGCGCATCGAAGCCGGTCTGCCCGCGCACAGCACGCAGACCATGATCGTGCGCCTCGATACCGGCAATGTCGTCGCATCGAATTTCCGCATCGAAATTTTCTACCCGTAATTCACGCGTCAGCGCCTGCCCTTTGCGCGGGCGCGCGCACCTTGCGTCCGGTCCAGCCGGACGCGCCACTCACCACTACAGTCAAAATCCGGAGAGCACATCATGAGTCAAGTCACGCTAGGCGGTAACCCGATCGACGTCGCCGGCACGTTCCCGGCGCCCGGCCAGAAGGCTCCGGCGTTCTCGCTCGTCGGCAAGGATCTGAAGCCCGTCTCGCTCGCCGATTTCGCCGGCAAGCGCAAGGTGCTGAACATCGTGCCGAGCCTCGACACGCCGACCTGCGCCACCTCCACGCGCAAGTTCAACGAAGCCGCCGCAAAGCTCGACAACACGGCCGTGCTGGTGATCTCGGGCGACCTGCCGTTCGCCGCCACGCGCTTCTGCACGACCGAAGGCATCGAAAACGTCGTCACGGCGTCGACGTTCCGCGGCCACGAATTCGCCCAAGCCTACGGCGTGGACGTCACGAGCGGCCCGCTGACCGGCCTCACGGCGCGCGCCGTGGTCGTGCTCGACGCGAACGACAATGTCGTCTACGCCGAGCGCGTCAGCGAAATCAAGAACGAGCCGAACTACGACGCCGCGCTCGCCGCACTGAAGTAATCCCCGGCGGCGGCGCGCCCGTGACGGGCCTGCCGCGAGCCTGAGCGCGCCGTGCGCGCAGCGCGATCCCGATGCGTCGGGACGCTGCGCGCGCCGGCCGCGAAGTCAGGCGTCAGGCACGCACGCGCCTTGACCTGCGATGACATGCGATGACGTGCCATCATCTGCAAACGCGCCGCCCCTTCCACACCACGCACTACAGGAATTCCCGCCTTGGCTACGCTGATCTGCGGCTCGCTCGCCTACGACAACATCATGACCTTCGAAGGTCGCTTCCGGGAGCACATCCTGCCCGAGCAGGTGCACATCCTGAACGTGAGCTTCCTCGTGCCGACGATGCGGCGCGAATTCGGCGGCTGCGCGGGCAACATCGCCTACTCGCTGCATCTGCTGGGCGGCGACGCGCGCATCATGGCGACGCTCGGCGGCGCCGACGCGCAACCGTATATCGACCGCCTCGACACGCTCGGCCTGAACAAGGCGCACGTGCGCGTGCTGCCCGACACGTGGTCGGCGCAGGCGATGATCACCACCGATCTCGAGAACAACCAGATCACCGCGTTCCACCCGGGCGCGATGATGCAATCGCATTTGAACCGCGCCGACGAGGCGCCGGGCGTCAAGCTCGGCATCGTCGCGCCGGACGGTTTCGACGGCATGGTCCAGCACGTCGAGCAATTCGCCAAGGCAGGCATCCCGTTTGTCTTTGATCCGGGCCAGGGCCTGCCGCTGTTCGATGGTGCGTCTCTGCGTCGCGCGATTGAACTTGCGACCTATGTTGCGGTCAACGACTACGAAGCCAACCTTGTGAGTCATCGCACCGGCTGGTCGTTCGAAGAGATCGCCAGCAAGGTCGACGCGCTGATCGTCACGCGCGGCGAACACGGCTCGCAGATCTACCACGGCGGCAGCATCGAAGAGATTCCTCCGGTGCAGGCGCAGCAGGTACTCGATCCGACCGGTTGCGGCGACGCGTTCCGCGGCGGCCTCCTCTACGGCATCGAGAACAAGCTCGGCTGGGCGACCACCGGGCGTCTCGCGAGCCTGATGGGCGCGCTCAAGATCGAACACCAGGGGCCGCAGAACTACGCGCCCACGCGGGCGCAGATCAACGAACGTTTCAAGGCGGCATTCGGCTACGAACTGCCGCAATGATGTCGGGCGCCGCAAGGGCGGCGCTCATTGGAGCTACGGGAAATGAGAACAACAAGTCGTCTGATTGTGGCCGCCATGGTCGCGGGTTCGCTCGCCATGACGGGTTGCGCGTATAACAGCAGTTCCGCCGACGTCTACACCGCCTCGCAGGCGCAGCGTGAATCCACGGTGCGCATGGCTACGGTGGAAAGCGTGCGTGCCGTGAAGATCAGCTCGAACAATGGTCAGCCCAGCGGTCTGGGCGCAGTCGGCGGCGGCGCGCTCGGCGCCGTGGCGGGCAGCGCGATCGGCGGTGGTCGCGGCTCGATCGTCACGGGCATCATCGGCGGTATCGCGGGCGCGGTGGCCGGCAATGCGGTCGAAAACGGCGTGGCCATGCACAATGGCCTCGAGATCACCGTTCGTCTGGATAACGGCGACTATCGCGCCATCACGCAGTCGGCCACGGGCGAGATCTTCCAGGCCGGCGACCGTGTGCGTCTGCTCTCGAGCGGCGGCGTGACGCGCGTGACGCACTAACGCTTCAGTTGTTCGGCGCGCGCCGCGCGCCAGTCCGATCACGGACTGATTGACCGGTTTCCCCTGTACCGCACGATGCCTTGTGCTCGTTGCGGAACCTCAGGCGCATGTGCTCCCCTGTGCATGCGCCTTTTTTCATGCGCGCGCGAAACGCAGCGGCGCGGCTCCATTCGCAAAAAACGCGGACGAAAAAAATCCCGTCGCGAATGTTCCGTCGACGGGATCGGGATCGAGTCTTGCTCACCGCCGGCGATCGTGCAAAACGCACGACGCGCACGGCGGCGCTCGATCAACGAAGCGCGCGTTCTTGCTGACCCGCGCGCGCTTCGACTCGTACTACTACTGCTTACGGACGGCTGCCCGTCGGGAACGGCCAGGCCGCTGCCGGGTTCAGTGCCGTCTTCACGGTTGCAGCGGGCGCAGCCGATTGTGCAGCAGGCGCAGCAGCGGCAGCCTTCGCAGGCGCCTTCTTGGCAGCCTTCTTCGCGGCAGCCTTCTTCGCAGGCGCAGCCTTCTTGGCAGCAGCCTTCTTCGCAGGCGCAGCCTTCTTGGCAGCGGCCTTCTTCGCCGGCGCCTTCTTGGCAACAGCCTTCTTCGCTGCGACCTTCTTCACCGCGACTTTCTTGGCTGCAACCTTCTTCGCTGCGGCCTTCTTCGCCGGTGCTGCCTTCTTCGCAGCAACCTTCTTCACGGCGACTTTCTTGGCTGCAACCTTCTTCGTTGCGACCTTCTTCGCTGCGGCCTTCTTCGCCGGTGCTGCCTTCTTCGCAGCAACCTTCTTCACGGCGACCTTCTTGGCTGCAACCTTCTTTGCTGCGGCCTTCTTCGCCGGCGCTGCCTTCTTCGCAGCAACCTTCTTCACGGCGACTTTCTTGGCTGCAACCTTCTTGACCGCAACCTTCTTCACAGCGGCCTTCTTCGCCGGTGCTGCCTTCTTTGCTGCAACCTTCTTCACTGCGGCTTTCTTGGCCGCCGGCTTCTTCTTGGCAGTTGCCATTTTTTTCTCCTTCAGGTTCAGATGAGAGTCAGTTCAAACTACACCCTTCGTCAAAACCCGCTTCCCGCGAACGCTTCTCAGGGCGCACGCTTCGAAGCGGGCTATTCATCGGCGTACGCTGATCCCGCGCGCTTACGCTAATGAATGCGGTAAGGCGCACCGTGCTGAAAAACACAGTGCGCCAAGTCTTTCCGGCGTCGGCTACCGACACCGGGCAACGTTCGTTGAAGGCGCCGGCCACATGGCCCACGCCGTTTTCCGGGGGGAAGTTTGCCCATCCCTCTGAAGGGTTCGCAAAGTGCCTTGCACGTAGTTGAGCCGCCAGGGCTCCGGGCACGCTTTGCATCAGGCGTTCCTGCTCCTAATCATCATGCCGGTCGAGGCCTCGCACGAGGCCTCCGGCCACCCCAATAGACTGACTGCCGCAGTGCGCCCGGATTACTCCCAGGACAACGCACCGCCCGTCTGATATTCGATCACGCGCGTCTCGAAGAAGTTGCGTTCCTTCTTCAAATCGATCATCTCGCTCATCCACGGGAACGGGTTCTCTTCGTTCGGGAAAAGCGCGTCCAGACCGATCTGCTGGCAACGGCGATTGCAGATGAAGCGCAGATAGCTCTTGAACATCGATGCGTTCAGGCCCAGCACGCCGCGCGGCATGGTGTCTTCTGCGTAGCGGTATTCGAGTTCGACTGCCTGCTTGAACAGTTCAGTGATCTCCGCGCGGAACGCCGGCGTCCACAACTGCGGGTTCTCGAGCTTGATCTGGTTGATCAGGTCGATACCGAAGTTGCAGTGCATCGACTCGTCGCGCAGGATGTACTGATACTGCTCGGCGGCGCCGGTCATCTTGTTCTGACGGCCAAGCGCGAGGATCTGCGTGAAGCCCACATAGAAGAACAGACCTTCCATGATGCAGGCGAACACGATCAGCGACTTGAGCAGCGTCTGGTCGGATTCGAGCGTACCGGTCGTGAACGCGGGATCCGTCAGCGTGGTGATGAACGGGATCAGGAACTCGTCCTTGTCGCGGATCGACTTGACCTCGTGGTACGCATTGAAGATCTCGCCTTCGTCCAGACCGAGCGATTCGACGATGTACTGGTACGCGTGCGTATGGATCGCCTCTTCGAACGCCTGGCGCAGCAGGAACTGGCGGCATTCGGGCGCCGTGATGTGCCGGTAGGTACCGAGCACGATGTTGTTGGCGGCGAGGGAGTCGGCAGTCACGAAGAAGCCGAGGTTGCGCTTCACGATGCGGCGCTCGTCCTCGGTCAGACCATTCGGGTCTTTCCACAGGGCGATGTCGCGCGACATGTTCACTTCCTGCGGCATCCAGTGATTCGCACAACCGGCCAGGTACTTTTCCCAGGCCCACTTGTACTTGAACGGGACCAACTGATTCACGTCGGTCTGACCGTTGATGATGCGCTTGTCGGCGACATTCACGCGGGCTTCGGTCGAGACCGGCGCCTGCGGCGGCGGTGCTGCGGCGAAGTCGGCGGAGAAGATGTTGGTCGCCGAAGAAGACTGAGGAGTGAAGTGCAGTGCGGACTGCGCTTCAGGAACAGAGACAGCCAGGCCAGCGGGGTTGCGCATTGCGTTCTGCTGCGCACCGCTCGACGGAGTTACGGCCGTGTTCTCGTCATCCCAGTTGAGCATAAATGTCACCATCAATTTAGAACGGTTTGTACCATCTTTTCATGCGCGATAAAAGGGTTCGCACACGAAAAATCCTGTTTTCGATTCGCGTTGCGACCTCGATACAACACTTTGTCATCGCATCGTGTCGATCGCGGCGTGTGAGCGGTGCGGATGCATCGCGTATTCGTCGCTCGAACATCGCACGTGCGATTGGCTTCGAGGGTCTTCGCGACATCGAGAGCGTGTGTGAAAACGTGGTTCGCCGCGCGCGCTTCGCATCGTGTTCACGATGCTTTCGACTGCGTGCTGCGAACGTGCTTCACGACTCGCTCGCTGCTGCTTCGACAGACCTGCAACTGCGCTGCGGGCATCGCTGCCTGCGTGGGTCTGTCGCTCGCTGCGCCGCGCGCTGCGTTCTGGCTCGCGCGACCTGTTTCGCGTTCAGGCGAAACCCCAGGGAT
Organism: Paraburkholderia sp. Ac-20347; assembly: GCF_017104805.1. Lineage (NCBI taxonomy): Bacteria > Pseudomonadati > Pseudomonadota > Betaproteobacteria > Burkholderiales > Burkholderiaceae > Paraburkholderia > Paraburkholderia sp. Ac-20347. The sequence goes on from NZ_JAAGPN010000251.1 coordinate 5,974, forward strand.
TCCTGAAGCCTTTTTTCCACCACCTGAACCTGGCGACGCGCGTTGCGCGCGCCGCGCCTGCATCTTCTATCTGTATCGACTTGCATCGACGACGGCATCGACTACTGTTTACTGTCTGTACTCGCTGCACGCCGCCGACTCATTCCGTCGATGCACTGCGTGTGACGCGTGACGCGTGGCAGCACCGTTGCGCTGCCGCCACGCACATCGCGATTACTGGCAAGCCTCGCACTCTTCGAAGCCCGCATCGCCCGGACGCATCATGCACACCGGACCTTCTGCTTCGGGCGCCGCTTCGACGGCGGCTTCAGGCGCTGCCTGCATCACCGTCGAACCGCCGTTGCCGCCGGCCGCGCCGAAACCCGCACCGCCGTTCGCGCCGCCAGCTGCACCGCCGCCGTTCGAACCGCCCGTCGGCACTGCGTTGAGCGCGCCGTGCGCAACCGTCGACTTCTCGACGTGCGTCGCCGCCATCGTGCGCAGGTAGTACGTCGTCTTCAGACCGCGCACCCATGCGAGCTTGTAGATCTCGTCGAGCTTCTTGCCCGATGCGCCCGCCATGAAGATGTTCAGCGACTGCGCCTGGTCGATCCACTTCTGACGACGCGACGCCGCTTCGACGAGCCACGTCGGATCGACTTCGAACGCCGTCGCGTAGACCGCGCGCAGGTCGGCCGGCACACGGTCGATGCGCGAGAGCATGCCGTCGAAGTACTTCAGGTCGGCGACCATGACTTCGTCCCACAGGCCGCGCGACTTCAGGTCACGCACGAGGTAGTCGTTCACCACCGTGAATTCGCCCGAGAGGTTCGACTTCACGTAGAGGTTCTGGAACGTCGGCTCGATACACGGCGACACGCCGATGATGTTCGAGATGGTCGCGGTCGGCGCGATCGCGATGCAGTTCGAATTGCGCATGCCGTGCGTCGCGATGCGCTCGCGCAGCGACGTCCAGTCCATCGATTCGCTCGTGTCGACTTCGACGTAACCGCCGCGTGCTTCCTCGAGCAGCTTGAGCGTGTCTTGCGGGAGGATGCCGCGATCCCACAGCGAGCCGCGGTAGGTCGAGTAGCGGCCGCGCTCGGCTGCCAGCTCCGTCGACGCCCAGTACGCGTAGTAGCAGACGGCTTCCATCGAGCGGTCGGCGAACTCCACGGCCTCCTGGGAAGCAAACGGCGTGCGCAGAACGTGCAGGCAGTCCTGGAAGCCCATGATGCCCATGCCCACCGGACGGTGCTTCAGGTTCGAGTTGCGCGCCTTCGACACCGCGTAGTAGTTGATGTCGATGACGTTGTCGAGCATGCGCATCGCGACGCTGATGGTGCGCTTGAGCTTCTCGTGGTCGAGCGCGAACGTGCCGTCGGCCTGTTCGATCATGTGCGCGACGAGGTTCACCGAGCCCAGGTTACAGACGGCGATTTCGCTGTCGCTGGTGTTCAGCGTGATTTCCGTGCACAGGTTCGACGAGTGGACGACGCCCACGTGCTGCTGCGGCGAACGCACGTTGCACGGATCCTTGAACGTGATCCACGGGTGGCCCGTTTCAAACAGCATGCCCAGCATCTTGCGCCACAGTTGCGCAGCCGGCAGCTTCTTGAACAGCTTGATCTCGCCGCGTGCGGCCTTCTCTTCGTAAGCGACGTAAGCCTTTTCGAATTCCGCGCCGAACAGGTCGTGCAGATCCGGGCAGGTCGACGGCGAGAACAGCGTCCAGTCACCGCCTTCCATCACGCGCTTCATGAACAGATCGGGAATCCAGTTCGCCGTGTTCATGTCGTGGGTGCGGCGGCGATCGTCGCCGGTGTTCTTGCGCAGCTCGAGGAATTCTTCGATGTCCAGGTGCCACGATTCCAGGTACGCGCAGACCGCGCCCTTGCGCTTGCCGCCCTGGTTCACCGCGACGGCCGTGTCGTTCACGACCTTCAGGAACGGGACCACGCCTTGCGACTTGCCGTTCGTGCCCTTGATGTGCGAACCGAGTGCACGCACGCGCGTCCAGTCGTTGCCCAGACCGCCCGCGAACTTCGAGAGCAGCGCGTTGTCCTTCAGTGCTTCGTAGATGCCGTCGAGGTCGTCGGCGACCGTCGTCAGGTAGCACGACGAGAGCTGCGAGCGGTGCGTGCCCGAGTTGAACAGCGTCGGCGTCGACGACATGAAGTCGAACGACGAGAGCACGTTGTAGAACTCGATCGCGCGCGCTTCACGGTCGATCTCGTTGAGCGACAGGCCCATCGCGACGCGCATGAAGAATGCCTGCGGCATTTCGATGCGCGTGCCGTGCACGTGCAGGAAGTAGCGGTCGTACAGCGTCTGCAGGCCGAGGTAGCCGAACTGCAGATCGCGGTTCGCGTTCAGCGCATTGCCCAGACGCTTGAGGTCGAACTGCTGGAGCTTGTCGTCGAGCAGGCCGGCTTCGACGCCGCGCTTGATGAACTGCGGGAAGTAGTCGGCGTAACGCACGGCCATTTCGGCTTGCGTCACTTCTTCTTCCAGAATTTCGCGACGGATCGTGTGCAGCAGGATGCGCGACGTGACCTGGCTGTACGCCGGGTCCTTTTCGATCATCGTGCGTGCGGCCAGGATGGCGGAGTCGTATACCTGCGTCATCGGCACGCCGTCGTACAGGTTCTTCACCGTTTCCGCGACGATCGGGTCGGCGTTCACGGCGTCGCCCAGACCTTCGCAGGACGAGACGATCAGCGCGCGCAGTGCGTGCATGTCGAGCGGACGCGTCACGCCGTTGTCGGTGACGTTGATGCCAGGCGCTGCGGGCGCTGCCGTTTCCGGCGCGTGTGCGCGTTCCTGGTTGCGCTTCTCGCGATACAGCACGTAGGCGCGCGCGACGTTGTGCTCGCCGCCGCGCATCAGCGCGAGTTCGACCTGATCCTGAATGTCTTCGATGTGGAACGTGCCGCCGTTCGGGCGGCTGCGCACCAGCGCGCGCACCACGTTCTGCGTGAGCTGTTCGACGAGTTCGCGAACGCGCGCCGACGCCGCGCCCTGCCCGCCATTGACGGCCAGGAACGCCTTGGTCATCGCGATGGCGATCTTCGACGGCTCGAAGCCCACGACACTGCCGTTACGGCGAATGATCTTGTGGTCGGCGAACTGCGTCGCGCTGGCCTGGCCGTCCTGCGGCTGACCACCCAGCGTGTGCGCGGCGGGCGCGCCTTCATACCGGGTCGAGACGTTATCGGTCGTTTGCATGTGCAAAGCTCCTGGTCCTGGAAATATGCGAAGGATTTCGCGAATTAATACGGGCGCCGCGCCCCCGTGTGCGCGGACGAATGGGCGGAGACAAAAAGCCAGCCTGGCGAGGCTGCCGGATGCGGCAATGCTGATGAACCACAGAGCGTTACGGTCTTCATCGTGGATGCCGCGATCATTGGCTGTACCTTTTCTCTCGATTACAGCCGGTGCGCCGGTTCTCGCCCGACTGCACCGCACAAAGTTCTTTTCCTATGCCGCTAATGCGTGCGGCGCCGTGCTCGGAGAGCGGGGCGCCGCGGAACAACACAACATATGGTGTAAAGCCGTGCTTCGGGTACGAAGTATAGTGGAACTTGCCGGACGTGCAACGGCTAAATTTCACGGCGGGTGTATTGACAAAGAAGGCTTCGGCGCGCAGCCCAGACGGCGCGGGCATTCGGGCGAAACGCGCTTTTCTCCACGCCGGAAAGTCCGTACGCGAAGCAGCGGTTAGCGCATCGCCGGCACTTCCTGGTTAGTTGCGCTTTGGTGCGTCAAGACGACGCTGACAACGTCCTGGTCGCCGGTAACGCGTCAGGTCCGCGCGTGCAGATAGGGAAAGAACGCGTCGCCCAGTTGCGTCTCGCGCTGCAATCGCGCCCAGTCGAAATGCGGACCGGGGTCGGTCTTGCGGCCCGGCGCGATGTCCGAATGCCCGGCGAGCGCGTCGATCGGATAGCGCGCCGCGATCGCGCGCACGAGCGGCGCGAGCGTGGCGTATTGCGCGGGTTCGAACGGCTGCGTGTCGCTGCCTTCGAGTTCGATGCCGATCGAGAAGTCGTTGCAGCGCTCGCGGCCGAAGAAGCTGGAGAGGCCCGCGTGCCACGCGCGCTCGTCGCACGAGACGAATTGCTCGAGCGTCCCGTCGCGATGGATCACGAAATGCGCCGAGACGCGCACGCCGCGCAGATGCGTATCGAAGTACGGATGCGCGTCGCAGTCGAGGCGATTGAGGAAGAGGTCGGCGATCTCGGGACCGCCGAACGTGTCGGGCGGCAGACTGATGTTGTGCACGACGATGAGCGTCGGCGTCGCGCCGTCCGGACGCGCTTCGAAATTCGGCGACGGCAGGCGCTGCGCGCCATCGGCCCAACCCTGCGCATCGATCGAGAACACGGACGAAGCAGCAGACTGCGCGTGACGACTCATCGCGCCGCGCGGTCCTGGCCGGACTTGCGCGCGTCGTAGACACGCGCGTGTTCGGCGCTGCAGAACGACTGCGCACCCACGTTCACCGACTCGCTGCGCGGCGCGTGCACGCCGCACTCGGCGCAACGCACCATCGGCTCGGGCAGCGCGCCCTGGCCGTTCGCACGCCTGGCACCAGCGGCACCCGCGGCACCGTTCGAACCTTGCGTACCGCTAGCGCCTTGCGCGCCGAACGGACCCGCCTGACGCGGATCGGCGCCCGCACGTGACTGCGGCGACTGCATCTGCGCACGGCGCAGCGCCTTGACGAACGACTGCCCGACGACGAACAGCAGAATCAGAAGAAAAATCTGTCTCATGGAATCAGTCTGGTTTCAGTGCGCCGCTCCGTGCACGACTCGCGTGCAAATCGCGAGCAATTCACGTGCAATAACGGACAGGCGCGGCAACGAAATCACAACGGAACACCTCGAAGCGCAGCGCTCGCGATCAAACGACCGGACGATGCAGCAGCACCTCGAACACAAAACGACTGCCCACATACGCGAGCAGCAGCGCGACGAACGACGCGATCACCCAGCGCAGCGCCGAGCGTCCGCGCCAGCCGGAAATCTTGCGCGCGGTGAGCAGCGCGCCGAACATCAGCCACGACAGGAACGCGAACACCGTCTTGTGATCGAGCGACAGCGGACGGTCGATCAACTGCTCGCTGAACACGATGCCCGAAACGAGCGTGGCCGTGAGCAGCACGAAGCCCGCGCCGATCAGACGGAACAGCAGCTTCTCCATCGTCAGCAGCGGCGGCAGCGTCTCGATCCAGTTCGACAGCCAGCCGCCGCCTTTGTTGCTCGCGTTGCGCTGAAAGCCCGCGCCCTTGAGCGCGTGCAGACGACGCTCGACGGCGAGCATCAGCACGGCGTGCAGCGCCGCGATCGCGAACAGCCCGTAAGCGACGTTGGCGATGACGAAATGCAGCTTGAACATCGGCGCCGCGGCGTAAGGCAGCACGCGCACGCCGCCGAACACGAGCGGCAGGATGGCGGCGACGGCCGCGAGCGGCAGCAGCAACAGACGCAAGCCGTCGAGCGCGAAGAAAAAGCTCTCGATCCAGTAGATCACCGCGCCGAGCCAGAACATCGCCGACAACGCGAACGCGAAGCCGAAGATCATCTCG
>NZ_JAAGPN010000252.1:0-239 GCF_017104805.1 Paraburkholderia sp. Ac-20347
AGCATTAAAAAAAAAAAAAAAAAAAAAATAAAATGTGTAACAACGACATAATTGTAGTACACTGTAATATCCACCCACATCACTATGAATTACTACGCAATCTACTGCGCTTGAGTGTTCTTGCTGTTATGTACTTCCAGTCCGTAGTTCTCCTTCTGTCTTCCTTGTTACTGATGCACAGCATTTGCCACTCTTGATGTTGTCTACACCATCAGTATGTTGATTCACTGACTAATTCA
>NZ_JAAGPN010000253.1:0-11846 GCF_017104805.1 Paraburkholderia sp. Ac-20347
CGCCGATCGCCTCGTACATCATCGCGACCGCCCCGCTCGGCCGCGCGCGCGCCGACGCGCTGATTCCGGGCCGCGCCGCCATTTGCGACAACAACTTCTTCCTCGACTACTTCCGTCTTTCCGCCGACGACCGCCTGCTGTTCGGCGGCCGCGCCGATTCGACAGGCGCCGCGCCCGCGCAGCTCACCGAAGCGATGAAGGCGCGCATGACCGGCGTGTTCCCGCAGCTCGAAGGCGTGCAGGTGGAATACGCGTGGGGCGGTTTCGTCGATGTCACGCGCAACCGCGCGCCCGACTTCGGCGCGGTCGATCCGAACTGGTTCTACGTGCAGGGCTTTTCGGGGCACGGCGTGGCGCTCACGGGCATCGCCGGGCGCGTGGTCTCGCAGGCCATCGCGGGCGAGCGCGCCGCGTTCGATCTGTTCGCGCAGCTGCGCCACGCGCGTTTCCCGCTCGGCCCGGCGTGGCGTCGCCCTGCGCTCGAAATCGGCATGTTCTATCACCGCATCATGGAGATGTTCTGAGCGAGTCCTGCATCGCGGCTCACAGCATCGCGCGCACCACGCGCGCGAGCGTGGCCATCAGCGCGTCCGAGTCCTCCGGCGTGGCTTCCGCGTAACCGAGCAAAAAGCCGTTGTAGGGCGCGGTATCGGGCGCTTCGAGCCGATACGCGCTCAGCGGCGACAGCGCGAGTCCATGCTCGCGCGCGGCTTCGCTCACGGCCACATCGTCGAGCGGCGCATCGAGACGCACGCTCAGATGCATGCCGCCCGCGTCCGCCGAGACCGTCATGAGTCCGCCGAGATGCTTGTCGATCGCGGCGACGAGGCCGTCGCGACGCGCGAGATACAGCTTGCGCATGCGCCGCAGATGGCGCGCGTAACGGCCGCTCTCGATGAAATCGGCGAGCGCGCGCTGGTCGGCCACGCGCCCCTGGCGCACCAGCGTGCGATGCGCCATGTCCACCTGCTCCACCACCTGGCGCGGCACGATCATGAAGCCCATGCGCAGCGCCGGAAACAGCGTCTTGCTGAAGGTGCCGAGATAGATCACGGGCGTGTCGTCGGCGAGGCCCTGAATCGAGGGCAGCGGCGGGCCGTCGTGGCGCAGTTCGCTGTCGTAATCGTCTTCGATGATCCACGCACCGCACGTCCGCGCGCGCTCGATCAGCGCGAGCCGCCGCTCGAGGCTCAGCACGCAGCCAAGCGGATATTGATGTGACGGCGTCAGATAGATCAGGCGCGGCGGCGTCTCGCGCCAGTGCTCCTCGCGCGCGGCCATGCCCGCCGCGTCTACGGGAATCGGCACGAGTTCGAGACTGGCCGCCTGCATCGCGACGCGCGCGCCGAGATAACCGGGATTCTCGATCCACACGCGCTCGCCCGCATCCGCGAAAAAACGCGCGCAGAGATCGAGGCTTTCCTGCGTGCCTTCGGTGATGAACACCTGATCGGGCTGACAACGCACGCCGCGCGACACGCGCACGTATTGCGCGATGGCCTGGCGCAGCGCCGGAATGCCCGCGCTCGCGCCATAGCTGAGATCTTCGGGGCTCAACTCGCGCTGCGCGCGTTCGAGCGTGCTGCGCCATTGCGCGAGCGGAAACGCGTCGAGCGCGGGCACGCCCGGACGCAGCGCCGTCACGCCCGCGCGATACGCGTGGCGCGGCGGCAATTGCCGCACGCGGCGCGACAGCGTGCGCGGCGCATTCTCCGCCGATTCCACCGGTTCCGCCGATTCCGCCGCGCCAGCCGCGCGCCCCGACGCGTGCGCGGCCACCGACTTCACGTCGTTCACCACGGAGCCGTGCCGCGTCGCCGTGATGAAGCCCTCCTCAAGCAAGCGCTCGTACGCATAGAGCACCGAATTGCGCGCGATGCTCATCTCCTCGGCCAGCGCGCGGCTCGACGCGAGACGCGTGCCGCGCACGATATCGCCGTCGAGAATCGCACGGCGCAGGCTCTCGTAGAGCAGATCCTGCTGCGTGAGCCGGCGCTGCACGCTGGTGCGCGCCTTGCGCTCGTAGGCCGCCATCATCAGTGCGTAATCCAATTGCGTGGCTCCATCATTTGTCGGTTGCGTGGGACTAACAATGGTGCCACAGATCGCTTACGCTGACACTTCCCATCGCATACGACACCAGGAGAACGAGATTGACCGAAGCGATTCACGTGCGCCCCGTGACGCCCGACGACTACGCGGCATGGCGTCCGCTGTGGGACGGCTATAACCACTTCTACGAGCGCTCGGGCCCGACGGCGCTGCCCGAGTCGATCACGCGCACCACGTGGACGCGCTTCTTCGACGGCTACGAACCGATGCACGCGTTCATCGCGCTCAAGGGCGAGCGCGTGGTCGGTCTCGTGCATTTCATCTATCACCGCAGCACCACGCTCGACGGTCCGATCTGCTATTTGCAGGATCTGTTCACGGCGGCGGACGTGCGCGGCCAGGGCGTGGGCCGCGCGCTGATCGAAGCGGTCTATGCGCATGCGAAGGCCGCGAATTCGTCGCGCGTCTACTGGCATACGCACGAGACGAATCACACCGCCATGCGCCTTTACGACGACGTCGCGGTGAAGCCCGGCTTCGTCATGTATCGCAAGGACGTTTGACGCGCGGCGCGAAGCATCACGCGCCGCGCTCAGTCGAGATCGCCGAGCAGCGACTCGCGCACCGCGCCTTCGATGGTCTGCACCGGCACGCGATAGTTCGGATGATCGCAGCCGATCGTGAGCGCCGCGCCTTCGCGCAGGCGCGTTTTCATCGCCGGCGTCAGTTCGAAGCGCACGAAATGCACGGCCGAGGTTTTCTCTTCGTTGTCGCGTTCGAGGTCTTCGTCGGCGATGGCGAACACGGGCGCTTCGCCCGCTACCTGCACGAACACGCGGTCCTCGATGCCGATCAGCCGCGCGAGCGCCGCGCGGCGCTCGGTTTCGTTCTCGTACTCGATCTGCAGCGTGGCCTTGAAGTTGCTGCCGTCAGGCACGAGCGGCGCGTAAGCCTCGAGTTCGCCCTGAATGCCCGCTTCGTCGAAAATACGCTCGATATGCAGCATTTCCTGAATCTGATAGCGGATCGTCGCGTCGTCCTCGAACAGAAACGTGAGGTGATTGCCGAGCGCCACGGCGCGGCGCTTCTTGTGCTCGATGATGCGGCTGCGCATCTCGATGCGCTGTTTCGCATACGCTTCCAGCGTGAGCAGTGAATCTCTGGCGATGGTCATCGGAATCTCTCGTGGGTCGATTGCATCGTTATCCTGATCAAATGCCGTACGCACGACGCAGCAGCGTCAGCGGATGCGCGAGCGGCGGTCCGCCCTGCGCGTCGCGCAACTGCATCTCGTCGATCCCCTGCGCGATGTGATGGCCCGCGAGCGCGCAATCGGAGGCAATGAAATCCGGCTCGCCCTGCGCCATCTGCCTGAACACCGGCGTGCCGATCTTCATCGCCATCGCGTGGAATTCCTTCTTCACGCCGAAGGTGCCTGCGTGACCCGAACAGCGCTCAACCACATTGACCTTCGTGTCCGGCACGAGCGACAGCAGATCGGCGGTCTTGCGGCCAATGTTCTGCACGCGCGCGTGACACGGCACGTGATACGCCACCGTGCCGAGCGGCGCGCGAAAATCGGTTCTGAGCAGACCGTCGCGATTGCGCGCCACGAAATATTCGAACGGATCCCAGAACGCGTCGCTCACGGCGCGCGTGTCGGCGTCGTCGGGGAACATGAGCGGCAGTTCGTGCTTGTACATCAGCACGCAGCTCGGCACTGCGCCCAATAACGCGTAACCGTCGCGCGCGTACTGCGCGAGGATCGGCGTGTTGACGTCGTGCTTCTTTGCCACGCCTTCCAGATTGCCCTGTTCGAGCAGCGGCATGCCGCAACACGATTCGCTTTTCACGAGCACGTAGGGAATCGCGTTGTGGTCGAGCACCGCGAGCAGATCGTGGCCGATGCCCGGCTCGTTGAAATTCACGTAGCAGGTCGCGTAGATCGCGACCTTGCCCGGCGTGCGCTCGCCGTCGCGCACCTCGCTCGCCGACGCCTTGCGCGCCGCGCCGCGAAACTTGCGCGTGGCGAACGACGGCAGCCACGCATGCCGATCCACGCCGAGCGTCTCCTCCAGCGCCGCGCGCATCGCCTTCGTGCCGTTCACCGCATTCACCGTCTGCGTGACGACCGGAATGCCCGCGAGATGACCGAGCGCGTCGGTGTTCGAGAGCACGCGGTCGCGCAGCGTCGCTTCGCCGTTGCGATAGTCGATCGCCTTCGCGCGCAGCATCAAATGCGGAAAATCGACGTTCCACGGATGCGGCGGCACATAGGGACACTTCGTCATGTAGCAGAGGTCGCACAGATAGCACTGGTCGACGACCTTCGAGAACGCGGCCTTGTCGACGTCGTGCACCTCGCCGCTATCGGTTTCGTCGACGAGATCGAACAGCGCCGGAAACGCGCCGCACAACGACACGCAGCGCCGGCAGCCTGCGCAGATGTCGAATACGCGCGTCAGTTCGTCGTCGAGCTGCGCGCGGTCGTAGAACGCGTCGGCGCGCCAGTCGAGCGGATGCCGCGTCGGGGCTTCGAGACTGCCTTCCTTGTGGGGCATGACGTCTCCTTGTTTTCGTTTTTCTTGTCGATACGGCGCGCGCGCACGATCGCGCACGAACGGGCACAAACGCGCACGATGCGGCGCGGGCCGCGTGCGTGGCGTCGGCAAAGCGTCTGCGTGGACGCGCGGCTCGCGCCGTGAATCGTGAGGACCGGATCGGCGAAATCTAATCGGCCAATCCAATCAGCCAGACTTAATCAGCCAGCGCTTCCAGCGCCTTCGTATAGCGATTCGCGTGGCTGCGCTCCGCCTTGGCGAGCGTCTCGAACCAGTTGGCGATTTCGTCGAAGCCCTCGTCGCGCGCGGCCTTGGCCATGCCCGGATACATGTCGGTGTATTCGTGCGTTTCGCCCGCGATCGCCGCCTGCAGATTCAGCCGCGAACTGCCGAACGGCAGGCCCGTGGCCGGATCGCCGACCGTTTCCAGATATTCAAGGTGACCGTGCGCGTGGCCGGTTTCGCCTTCAGCCGTCGAGCGGAATAGCGCGGCGACATCGTTCTGGCCTTCCACGTCGGCTTTCGCCGCGAAATAGAGGTAACGCCGGTTCGCCTGGGATTCGCCGGCGAACGCATCCTTGAGATTCTGCTCCGTCTTCGAGCCTTTGAGCTGTGCCATCTGTGCCTCCATCCATCGTCTGATTGTGGGGACTGTGGGGACGCGGCGCTGCGCATCTTCGTGCGGTGCAGCAGACATGAGTGCGGACCACGCCGCACTATCAATCTAGGAAATGCCCTTTGCAGTCCCAATTGCGAATTTCAATCTCGCCGATAGCCGGAACACACATCGCCTTGCATGCGCCGCGCGACGGGCCGCCAGCGGCGACGAAGCGCGCCCAACGCGCGAACCGGCACGGGCGCGACGATTTGACGTCCCACTATGTGAAGAATCGCCTTGCGCAAGCGCGCACACATCCTATGCTGAATGTCTGCCCCCGAGTCTCAACGAGTGTCACGACAGTTTCCGCGCCGATGGCGCGTCTTTGCGGAGATCACATGCGACTGACGATCCTGATTAACGGTCCCGATCCGACCGTCAACCACGACTACGCCGTGCTCTGGCTCGATACCGACCAGCAACGCTGGTCGCGCGAGTCGCACGACGGCATCGAGCTTCCCGCCTGGGGCGAGATACGCGATGCGAACGGCGTGACGGCGCTATGCGCGCCGCGCGAGAACGAACCGCTTTGCACCCTGCGCGGCCTGCATGTGAACCGCCGCCAGGAAATCAGCTCGGCGCACGGCGACGCCACCTGGGCCTGCGAAACCTCGCACGCGCGGATGGAGGGCCAGTGGCGCCTGCAAGCGGTGGATCGCCAGGCGATCCACGCCGAAAACGCGCTGTTCGCAGGCTGATCCCTTCGCGCCTTTTAAGGCGCGATCGTTCCCTTTAGTCTTTGCCTGCTTTGGCTTGATCGATTCGCGGCGCCGCTCTCAGCGGCGCCGTTTTACTTTGTGCGCGCCGTCTGCGCGCCGTCGATGGATATGGCCGCTCGCGGACGCGGCCGCTATACTTTCGGGCCCTTTATGCGCTTTGCGCAGGGCGCGCCCGAAGCGTCGTTCGAGTTTGAATTTGCGCTTCGCGTTTCACGTCGCCCCGCGTGACCCGATCGTCCCCGTCTTTCCGTATTCCCGCCGATGAAGAAGCTGTTTGCCTGTCTCGTCATGGCCGTGTCGAGTTTCTCGAGCCATGCGTTCGCCGCGCCCGCCTGCACCGATTTCGTCCCCAACGGCCAGTTCCCCAAGCTCACCAATCCGCGCATGGCGCCGAAGACGCGCATGCTCTGCTATTCCGATTTCGTGGTGCTGCATTCGGGCGTCACGCACGGCCCGCTCTGGTCGGCGGAACACCTCACGCGCGATCACCTCGAAGACGCGAAGGACATGACGCGCACCAATCGCTTCTTCGAGGACGACCGTCTGCCCGCTGGCGAAGGCGCGACGCTCGCCGACTACAAGCGCAGCGGCTTCGACCGCGGTCACATGAGCCCGGCGGGCAATCGCTGGAATCCGCAGGCAATGGCCGAATCGTTCTCGCTCGCGAACATCGTGCCGCAGAACCGCGAGAACAATCAGCGGCTGTGGTCGCATATCGAAACGGCCGTGCGCAAGCTCGCGTCGAAATATGGCGACGCCTACGTCGTGACCGGGCCGCTGTTCACGGGCGCGCAGTTGCAGACGATCGGCGCGTCGCGCGTGCTGGTGCCGACGCAGATCTTCAAGGTGGTGTACGTGCCGTCGCAGCAGCTCGCGTTTGCGATCGTCGCCGACAACACGACCGCCGATCGTTACGACGTGCGTTCGGTGCGCGATCTCGAAGCGCAAAGCGGCATCGCGTTTCCGGGCATTCCGGCGAACGTCGCCGCGCAGTCGAAAGTGACGTTCAACGGACGCGCGTTCGCCGTGAAGAAGTGGGGATGGTGAGGACGTGAAGGGGCAAGGGCGCGCGCGGATCAAAGATCCAGCCGCGACACCTTCGACCCTTCGAGCGACACGCCGGCCATCAATCCCGCGTTGGTCAGCACGAAGGCCTCGATGGGATTGACGGCCGTGGTGGTGTCGAGCGTGCCGTTCGCGCCCATCTTGACGAGCGCGACGGTCGCGTCCGCGCCTGCGGCCCAGCCGGTGCTGCGCTTGAAGCGATCGAGCGCGCCCCGGGTCATGAACGCGTAGACAATCGTGCGCGACTGCGCGCCGACCTGCAAACCGAACGAGCCCGACGTCGTGCTGAAATAGCCGATCGTGCGTCCGCTCGCGCGCAGTGCGCCGCGTCCGTACTGGCCGCCGACGCCGAAGCTCGCGCCCACCACATCGGGGAACACGAGCACGCCGCTCGCTTTGCCGATCAGCTCGCGCGAGCCCTTCACGGTGCCGTAGAGCCTCGCGAGCGCGGCGTCGACATCGGCGTCGATCTCGCGGCGTGCGCGGATATTTTCCGCGGCGATGTCGCCCGGCGAAGCGGAGGTGCTCGTGCATGCGCCCAGCGCGAGCGTGGTCAGCGCGACGGCGGCGGTTGCGCCGGTCGCGAGAAATTGCCGTCTATCCATGGAGTTTTCCAATCTTTACTTCGGGATACGAATCAATCGCCGAGTGTCAGGGCGAGGCGCGTGGCAGGCGCGTTTGCGGATCGACCGCCTTGCCGTCCTCGCGCACTTCGAAGAGCACGCCGCCCTTGTTCGCGCCATCGGCCGCGCTGGTGGCGAGCGTCTGGCCCTGCTTCACCGCCTCGCCTTCCTTGACGAGCAATTTGCCGTTGCGCCCATAAGCGGTGATGAGATGGGCGTCGTGCTTGACGATCACGAGCTTGCCGTAGGCCTTCATGCCGCTGCCCGCGTAGACCACGCGCCCGGCGGCGGCCGCCTTGACCGGCTGCCCCGGCTCGCCCGCGATGGCAATGGCCTTCGACTTGCCGATCGTCGTCGGCGTGACGGTGCCGTTCGTCGGCCAGATGAAGCGGCTGCTGGCGCGCGGGGTGGTCGTCGCGGCGGTTGAAGCAGGAGTGGACGTCGAAGCCGCAGACTTCGCCTCGGCGACAGCCGGTGCGGCGGCAGGTGGCGTTACCCGCAACAGTTGCCCCGTCTGCACCTGGCCCGACGCGGGCAGCTTGTTCCACGCGGAGATATCGGCGGCGCGTTGCTTCTGGGTCGCCGCGATGTGATAGAGCGTGTCGCCCGCCTTGACACGATAGAAGCCCGCAGGCGCGGCGGCGGCAGATGTGGCGCTCGTCGGCGTCGCGGATGTCGTCACGAGCGGCATGGCGACCGGCGACGCTACCGCCGTGCCGGTTTCGCTCTTTTCGCCCACCGCGTGCGCGGCCGCAGCGGCGTCGTCGTCGCCTTCGCGCGAGAGCGACTGCCACGGCGTGAACGTGCAGGCGGCGAGCAGCGAGACCATGCCGGCGGCCACCGCCACACCGGCGATGTCGCTCGCCTTGTCTAGAATTCCCATGACGCACTCCCTGTTCAAGCTGCACGATTCATCCGCGCCGCGCGGCGCAGGTGCGTCATGATCTTCGCTTTACTGGAAAGTGCTGCGGATTCGCGCGAAAATTCTGACGTTAATCAACGTCATGTTCAAGAATCGCGCAATTTTTGACAATCAATTAACGCTTTCGCGCACAAATCGCGCATCGGATCGATGCCGGTGCGCAGCGGTTTGATCGCGTCGCGGGCGGCTTCTTATAATGCGGGCCCGCGCTTGACGCTCAAGGAGAAATGGATGGCATTCGACGCATACGCAAACGACGACGACGTGCTCAACGTCCAGGGCGACGCCCTCACGCTCACGAACGGCACCACGCGCGTGACGCTGGCCGGCACGCTCGAACTGACGCGCGACAAGCGCGGCCTCGCCGCCGCGCTCGCGCTCAAGGCCGCGCTCGACAGCGTGGTCGCCACATTGCAGGCCGATCCGCATCTGCCCGCGCAGGTGAAGGACGAGCCGGACGCGAAGCCCGGCGTCGTCGACAATCCGTTTCGTTGATCGCCGATCGTGAATCGTTGAGCGTGAACGCGCGCGTCAGAACGGCTTGCCTTCGCTCGTTTGCCACGCGGGCATGAGCGTGTTCGACGGCAGCGTTTCATCGAGCAGCTTCTTCGCGCTCGCGATGCCCGCGATCGGCAGCCCGGTCGGATCGATCGCGCCGATCTGCGCGAGCACCGAGGCCTGATCCCAATAGATGTGCTCGTTATAGAGCTTCGCGCCGCGAAAGCAGATCACGGCCAGCATCGGCACTTCGAAATACTTGCCGGTGGGCGCGAGGCCCGGCAGCAGCCAGTCAATCTCGCGGTCGTGCGTGCAGCAGAAGATGAACTCGTCCACCACGCGGTCCGAACCGATGGTGCGCGAGATCGGAATCAGACGCGTATCGGCGGGATTCGAATGCACGAAATGGTGCGTGTAGAAGCGCTTGAGTTCGTCGTGGCCCACGCCGCCCGTCATCGTCGGAATGTGGTTGACGTAGGGCTGCGCGACCATCGTCGGCATCACGTCGTGCGGATTGCGCGCGACAAACTCGTGATAGCAGTGTTCTTCCCAAAGCGCGTTGAAGTCGTAGATCGGGCCGAGCACGCGGCGCAGCATCGCGAGCGTGCGCGAGTACGCCATCATCGCGGCGGGCTTGTCGTATTGCGGACGCGCCGCCGACGCGAACGCGTGATCGCAGCCCGGATACGTGTACAGCTCGACGCCCGGCTTGCCCGCCAGCGCCTGCGCGATGCGCTCGCGCGCCGCGGCGTCGCACCATTTATCTTCGGCGGGGAAGTGCAGCATGAGCGGACAGCGGATCGCATCGGCTTCGTTCAGCACGTTTTCGAGGCCCACGGCGTAGTAGCCGATCGCGCAATCGATGTCGGTGCGCGCCGCCGCGAGATACGCGAGCCGCCCGCCCAGACACCAGCCGACCGCGCCCACCTTGCCGCGCTGCGAGGGATGTGCGCGCAGCGCCGCGAGCGTCTGCGCGATGTCCTCGATGGCGAGATCGACGTCGAAACGGTCGTAGAGATCGAGCGCCTTCGCCATGTCGGCGCCCTCGTAACCCAGATCGACGTCCGGCTCCAGACGCCAGAACAGGTCGGGCACCATCACCACGTAACCTTCCTCGGCGTAACGCTCGGCCAGCGCGCGCATCGACGCGTTCACGCCGAAGATCTCCTGCAGCAGCACGAGGCCCGGCCCGCTGCCTTCGGGCGGCAGCGTCGTCCAGGCGCGGAACGTGCCGCCGTCGCGCGAAGTCACCTGAGTCCATTGTCCGTTCATGGGTGTGTCTCCTTGTGTTCGTTTTTGCGTTCGTCTATGGGCTGACGTGGCGTATCGGGGAATTAACCGGCAGCGCTCAGGCCGCTGCAAAACCGCCTTGCGGCGCGAGCGCGGGCAGCGGCGCCTCGCCGCGTATCCAGGCGTAGTTCGCGAGTTCGGCCATTTCGCGGTCGCCGCGGCTGTCGCCGTAGGCATACAGCGTGGCGGGCGCGTGCTCGCCCCACCAGCCGCGCAACCGCGCGACCTTCTCCGGGCCCCAGCAGTTCTTGCCCGCGAGCTGTCCAGTGTAGACGCCCTCGCGCCATGCCAGCTCGCTCGCCAGCACGGTGTCGATGCCGACGCCCGGCGCCCACTTGCGCAGATAGATCGACGGCGACGCGCTCACGAGCACGACTTCGTGGCCGAGCGCCTGATGTTCGCGGATGCGCGCGAGCATCTCGGGACGCAGCAGATCGGGCAGGCGCGTGTCGACGAAACGTTGTGCGGCGGCTTCGAGCGCCTCACGCCGCACATTGCCGAGCGCGGCGCGCAGAAAGCGCGCCTTGGTGCGGCCTCGGTCGGACCAGCCGGGCGCGATGCCCGCGAGCCACGGCAGGCAGCGCAGCGCGGCGAAAGCGAAGCGCACGGGCCCGGCGGCATCGAGCATGAAGGCGCGGAAACTATCGGACGTGGTGATGGTGCCGTCGAAATCGAAGGCGGCAACGACGCGGTCGGTCATGAAGCTCAATGGGGAGCGCGGAAATCCGCGAGGTCGATAGGCCGGACTTGCCGGTCGAAAGCAACGTAAGCCGCGTCATTGTCGATGCAAACGGCGCGGCGCTGCAATGGCGCGGGCGCTTCCGCCGCGTGCTTTCGTCAATGTTGATCTTGTCGATCAATATTGATTCTACGGACGCTTGCGGCGATCAGTGCGCCTGCTGCTCCAGCCGCGCCGCATCGACGATCTCGATTTCGCCGTAGCGCAGTTGCACGAGTCCGTCGCGTTCGAACTGGCGCAGACTCTGGTTCACGGTCTGACGCGAGAGCGCGAGCATCAGCGCGAGGTCTTCCTGCGGCACGTTCACCACGCGCCGCGCCGACTGCGTGCCGCCGTGATCGGCCGCCAGCACCAGCAGGCGGCGCGCCACGCGCGCGGCGGCGGGCAGCAGCGCGCTTTCCTCGATGGCGTCGAAGGCGAAACGCAGCTTCTGCGCGAGCAGCAAACCGAAGGCGTGCCAGTAGGCGGGCGTGGTCGCGAGCAGCGCGGCGAGCGGCGCGCTCGGCACATGAAAGAGCGTCGAGTCGCGTTCGGCGTAGGCATCGTGCGTGCGCACGCCCGCATCGAACAGCGCGATCTCGCCGAACCAGTGCGCGGGGCCGACCACGGCGAGCAGCGCCTCGCGTCCGGTCATGCTGGCCGCGCCGACGCGCATCGCGCCGTCGAGCACGCAATAGAGGCCGTCGGCGGCGTCGCCGCGCAGGAACAGGCGCTCGCCC
>NZ_JAAGPN010000254.1:0-11814 GCF_017104805.1 Paraburkholderia sp. Ac-20347
GAGCGCCACGGCCGGACCGGCCGCCGCAAACGCGCGGCGCAGCGTGTCGGGATCGAACGGCGGCGCGCGAAAACGCACGCCCGTGGCGTCGTAGAGCGCATTGGCGATGGCGGCGGCCGCGGGCGCGCTCATCTGATCGATACGATTTTCGTCTTGATCGTTGCGACGCTGAATTAATCCGGATTCCGAATCGATTGGCGAATCGATCAGGTCATGCGAAACCGATGTCTGATTGCCTTCTGACGAGCCGGTTTCGTCGTGCGTGGCGCGAGCGAGGCGACGCACACCGGTTGTGCGCGCGATGGCCTCCTCGATCTGCCATGCGGGCATGCCGGTAAGCGCGGTCTGATCCGGCGTGCCCGCTCCTTGCCCGGCTACGACGCGCCGCACGGCGATATCGCCGGTTGCGCGATTGACGTCGAGATCGACGACCCATGCGGACCAGCTTGCCGCCTGTTTCACCGATTTCAGCGATTTCGCCGACGCGCTTTTATCCGCGAAATCGAGCGCAAGCGTTGAAGGCTGTACGTGCTCGTCGGCGCGTTCGCCATCGAAGGCGAAGCCGCGCCCGCGCACCCAAGGCGAGTCCGGTTGCGCAGCGGCACTCACCGGCGCGCCCCACGCCGCGCGCTCGCTAACCATACGGATGACCTCGCGCGCACCGGCGTCGCGGCTCGCGTCGAGATGATCGAGACGCAACGCGACCGCATCGCGTTGCGCGTCGTGGGCAATTTCGTCGATAAACGATTCGCGCGCGAACGCATGCGCCTGCGAGGGAATCGCGCACGTGGGATCGTCCACGGCCACGCTGGCCTGAACATGGCGATACAGCAGCGGCGGCAGCGCCGCGCTTTCCGCCTGCACGGCTTCAGCTTCGGCCTGCGCATCGAGACGCGCGCGGTAATGCCACTTCGTCATCGTGCCGTCGGCGGCGAGACGCGCTTCGACGGCCAGTTGCGCATCGGCATCGCGTCCTTGCGCGGGCCACGCGTAATCCGCGCGACGCAGCGTGCCCGATTCCTGCGCGTGCGCGCTCGCGTCCGTGTTCATCGCCGTCAACGCTGCATCGGCGCGCAAGGCCAGCCCTTGCGGATCGTCCTCGCTCATCGCGCTTCGCTTCCCTGCTCGTGTTCTACCTTCTCCGCCTGCTGCAGATACAGCGCCGCGCGCTTCACGGCACGCACGATCTCCAGATGCGTGCCGCAGCGGCACAGATTGAAGCGCAGCGCGTCGCGTATCGCGTCTTCATCGGGCGACGGATTGCGCGCGAGCAGCGCGGTCGCGCTCATGATCATGCCGTTGAGGCAATAGCCGCACTGCGCGGCCTGTTCGTCGATAAACGCCCGCTGCACCGGATGCAGCGCGTCGAGCGTGCCGAGTCCTTCGAGCGTCGTCACTTCACGCTCGCGCGCCGCCGCCACCGGCACCACGCACGAACGCGTCGGCTGGCCGTCGACGAGCACCGTGCACGCGCCGCATTGACCCAGCCCGCAGCCGTACTTCGGGCCGTTGAGTTCGCAGTCGTTGCGCAGGATGTAGAGCAGCGGCGTGTCGGGCGTAGCGCCCTCGATGGTGCGCGTCGTGCCGTTCACGCTGAGCGTGAGCGGCCCCGCGAAGGAAGCGGAATGCAACATGAACTGACTCGAATTTAAGGTGAGCACGGGCTGCGTGGCACAGGGCATGACTGGCTACAGCCCGCTCCACCGCCCTGCGCGGCGTTCGACGAACGCGCGCACAAGACGTTATAACCCGCCGAAATTCGGCGCGCACGCGCGCGATGCACGTGATCCACGCGATGCGCGTTATGCCGTGGCGGCCTCGCTGGCGCTCGGCGTGCGCTTCGCCTGCGGCGCGACGAGCGGCGTGTTGAACACGTCGTACGCGAACACCCACGCCGGATCTTCGTTCGTGCGCAGCCACGTATTGTTGTGCGAGACGAGTTGCACCTTCGACGCGCGCTCGGCCCGGTTCGCCTCGTACAGCGCGAACGCGCCCGCGTAATCGGTCGTGCCCACTTCGTCGAGGCAGCGCGTGAGCATGGCCGCATCCTCGATCGCCATCGCCGCGCCTTGCGCCATATGCGGCTTCATCGGATGGCAGGCGTCGCCGAGCAGCACGAGACGGCCACGGCTCCAGAGCGGCAGCGGATCGCGTTCGAGCAGCGGCCACTTGGTGATCGACGGCGACACGTCGATCAGGTTCAGCACGTCCGGGTGATAACCGTCGAACGCTTCGCGCATTTCCTCGCGGCTGCTTTCCATCATCGAAACGCCCGTGGGCCATTCGGCTTGCGGCACGCCCGTGACGTAGTAGTACTCGTCGCGCTTCTCGGTCACGTAATAGACCATCATGTGACGGTCTTCCGACCACCACTTCACGCACATGTCGTACGCGCGATTGCCGAGCAGCGAAGCGGAAAACACCGCGCGATGCGCGACATAACCCGTATAACGCGGCGGTTCCGCGCCGAGCAGATGCTCGCGGATCTTCGAGTTCACGCCATCCGCGCCAATCACGATATCGGCGGTTTCCACGCTGCCGTCCGCGAACGTCAGGCGCACTTCGCTGCCCGTATCCTCCACCGCGCTCAGGCACTTGCCGAACGCGATCGTGCCCGGCGCGACGGCGTCGGTCATCAGCTTGTGGAAGTCACCGCGATGCACGGTCAGGTAGCTCGCGCCATAGGTCTTGAGCGCGTAGTCGCCGAGCGGAATCTGCGAAATCGCTTCGGCCGTCTTCCAGTCGCGGCTGTACCAGTAATCGGGGTGCGAGCCCATGACGTTGAGCGCGTCCTCGCAGCCGATGCGACGCATGATCTTCATGACGTTCGGCCCGAGGTGGATGCCCGCGCCGAGACGCGAAAACGCGGGCGCCTGCTCGTAGAGGCGGACGTCGTGGCCGCGGCGCTGCATCAGCGCGGCGGCTGCCACGCCGCCAAGGCCTGCGCCGATGATGGCGATACGGGGTTTGCTCATGATTTCTCCAGGTCGTGCGCCCACGCGGCAAACGCGCCGCCGGGCCGGGTTGAGTTCGAGGTCTGCCGAGGTGAAATGTAGCGTACACATTAGAAAATAAATCGGCAAGCGGAAACTTTCCCTGGTCGTATCGCGCGATGAAACAGCGTTAAAGCGCTATATATGAAGCGATGCACGTGAACGATTAATTTTCCACGTTGCACATTTAAAACGTACACACTAGACTTTGCCCAGATTTCGACGACGCCTGCGCCCGCCGGTTTCGTCGCCGCCCAACTGCAATGGAGTGAGCGTCATGAGCAAGACTTACCGCATCGGCCAGATCGTGCCGAGCTCGAACACCACGATGGAAACCGAGATTCCGGCGATGCTGCGTCTGCGCGAAGCGATCCGCCCCGAGCGCTTCACGTTCCATTCGAGCCGCATGCGCATGAAGAAGGTCGTCAAGGAAGAGCTGGCCGCGATGGATGCGGAGTCGGACCGCTGCGCCGTCGAGCTTTCCGATGCGCGCGTCGACGTGCTCGGTTATGCGTGCCTCGTCGCGATCATGGCGATGGGCCGTGGCTATCACCGCGTTTCGCAGGCGCGTCTCACGAAGCACACGGCGGAGAACGGCGCGGCCGCGCCGGTGCTCACGAGCGCGGGCGCGCTCGTCGACGCGCTCAAGGTGATCGGCGCGAAACGCATCGTGGTGGTCGCGCCGTACATGAAGCCGCTCACGGAACTCGTGGTCGATTACATCCGGCACGAGGGCTATGAAGTGCTCGACTGGCGCGCGCTCGAAATCCCCGACAACCTCGAAGTCGGCCGTCACGATCCGGCGCGCCTGCCCGAGATCGTCAAGACGCTCGATTACGCCGACGCCGATGCGATCGTGCTGTCCGCCTGCGTGCAGATGCCGTCGCTGGCCGCTGTCGCGAAGGTCGAAGCGATGACCGGCAAGCCCGTCATCACCGCCGCCATCGCAACCACCTACGCGATGCTGCGCGAACTCGATCTCGAACCGATCGTGCCGGGCGCGGGCGCGCTGCTCTCGGGCGCGTACTGAGCGGCCGTTTCTCATCGATCCGTCACGTAGTCATGCCATGCAGTAACGCAACCGGAGCCCTCATGTCCAGCACGTTTCTCTACGGCGCGAACGTTCACGCGAACGGCATCCGCCAGCACTATCTGCGCTACGGCGGCGCGCAAGGCGCACGCGCCGCGCGGCCCGCGATCATCGTCATTCCCGGCATCACGAGTCCGGCCATCACGTGGGGCTTCGTCGGCGAAGTGTTCGGCGCGACGTTCGACACCTATGTAATCGATGTGCGCGGACGCGGCCTCTCCGAAGCGTCGGCCACGCTCGATTACAGTCTCGATGCGCAAGCCGCCGACGTGGTGGCGCTCGCCGCCGCGCTCGGGCTCGAACGCTATGCGCTGGTCGGTCATTCGATGGGCGCGCGCATTGCGGCGCGTGCTGCGTTGCAGGCGAACGGCGCGCTCGAATCGGTGGTGCTCGTCGATCCGCCGGTCTCGGGTCCGGGACGTCGCGACTATCCGGGCAAGCTGCCGTGGTATGTCGATTCGATGGCGCTCGCGCGTCAGGGCATCGACGCCGAAGGCATGCGCGCGTTTTGCCCAACGTGGACCGACGAAGAGCTGCGTCTGCGCGCCGAATGGCTGCATACCTGCGACGAGCGCGCCGTGCTCGCCTCGTACGAAGGCTTCCACACCGACGACTTCCACGCGGACGCCGCGCAACTGACGCTGCCCGCGCTGCTCATCACCGCCGAGCGCGGCGACGTGGTGCGCGACGAAGACGTCGCCGACTTGCAGCGCGCCACGCCCGCGATGCAGCACGTGCGCGTGCCCGACGCGGGCCACATGATTCCGTGGGACAACGCCGCCGGTTTCTACGCGACATTCGGCGACTTTCTCGGCGCACCGCTCGCGCAGCAAGCCGAATCTGTTACCGCCGAAGTTACCGTTTAACACGCAACGCTCACCGGAGAACGCACGATGCCCGTCAGCGACCATCAACTGATCGAAGCGTGGAAAGAAGTGCTCACGCTCTCGCGCCTCGAAGCCGGCCAGACCGTCACGATCCTCACGAGCGTCGCCACGCATGCGCAAACGCTCGCGTGCGCGCTGATCGCCACGCAGTCGATGGGCGCGATCGTCAACCGGCTCGACCTGCCGCCCGTGAACGGCGAAAAAGCCTTCAGCCGCGACTCGCTCGCATGGCTCGGCACCACGCCGCTCACGGGCAATCACGCGGCCATCGCGGCGCTCAAGGCGAGCGATCTCGTGCTCGATCTGATGACGCTGCTCTTTTCGCCCGAGCAGCACGACATCCTCAAGTCGGGCACGAAAATCCTGCTCGCGGTGGAGCCGCCCGAAGTGCTCGCGCGCCTCGTGCCGACGCTGGAAGATCGCGAGCGCGTGCTGGCCGCCGCGAAGAAAATCGGCGCGGCGCGCGAGATGCGCGTGAGTTCGCCCGCGGGCACGGCGCTCGTGTGTCCGCTCGGCGAATTCGGTCCGACCGCCGAATACGGTTTCGTCGACGAACCGGGCCGCTGGGATCACTGGCCAAGCGGCTTCGCGCTCACGTATCCCGACGACCGCACCGCGCACGGCACCATCGTGATCGATCGCGGCGACATCCTGCTTCCGCAAAAACGCTACGTGACGGAGCCGATCGTGCTAACCGTCGAAGGCGGCTACGCGACGAAGATCGAAGGCGGCGTCGACGCCGCGCTGCTGCGCGACTACATGGAAACGTTCAACGATCCCGAAGGCTATGCGATCTCGCACATCGGCTGGGGATTGCAGCCGCGCGCGCGCTGGTCGACGCTCGGCCTCTACGATCGCGAAGCGACCATCGGCATGGACGCGCGCGCGTTCGAAGGCAACTTCCTGTTCTCGCTCGGGCCGAACAACGAAGGCGGCGGCTCGCGCACGACGACCTGCCATATCGACATTCCGCTGCGCAACTGCACCGTCAAGCTCGACGACGACACCGTCGTGCGCGACGGTCGCGTCGTGCGCCAAGCGCCTATTCATACGCAGAACATCTGACATGAACGATCACGCACATCACGGCGATCACGCCGAAGCCGCCGTCTATCGCCAGCAAGGTTTCGGCACGCCGCTGCCCGTGAAGGGCAACATCGGCCTGCTCATCATCGACTTCGTGGTGGGTTTCGCGGACCCGAAGACCTTCGGCGGCGGCAACATTGCGCCCGCCATCGCGCGCACGCAGACCGCACTCGCGCTCGCGCGCGAACAGGGCTGGCCGGTCGCGCACAGCCGCATCGTCTACGCGGCGGACGGCAGCGACGACAACGTGTTCTCGCTGAAAGTGCCGGGCATGGCCACGCTCACCGAGGACCATCCGAACAGTGCGATCGTGCCCGAGCTGACGCCCGCGCGCGGCGAAGTCGTGGTGCGCAAGACCGTGCCCTCGGCGTTCTTCGGCACGCAGCTCGCGCCGTGGCTCGCGCAGCGCGCGGTGCAGACGCTGCTGGTCGCCGGTGCGGTGACGAGCGGCTGCGTGCGCGCGAGCGTCGTCGATGCGATGTCGCATGGCTTCCGCCCGCTCGTGCTTTCCGATTGCGTGGGCGACCGCGCGATCGAGCCGCACAACGCCAACCTCTTCGACATGCAGCAGAAGTACGCGGCCGTGATGCCGCTCGACGAGGCCATTGCCGCGATCGAGGCCGCGCAGCGCTGAACGTCGCGCATTCGTCGCTGGCCGTTTGACGCGTGTTTTTTGGCGACGTAGCGTCACGTACACGCGCTCGCGCGAAGACGCGATCAACGCACGTCCCGCCCGAAGTCACGCGCGCCGCCACAGGAACTCTCTGCCGTGAACCGCTCCGAACTGCTCGCGCGTGCGGGCTGCCTCACCGTCGTGCGTCAGCCCGCGCCGCCCGTCAAGCCCGCGCCCGGCCAGCCGGGCAGCCTCTCGTCGTTCGTGCCCGAGGTGCCGGAAGTGTTCGTCGCCGTGCTCGACGACGGCCGCATGCTCGCGTTCAACGGTCACGTCGATCTGGGCACGGGCATCCGCACGTCGCTCGCGCAGATCGTCGCCGAAGAACTCGACGTGCCTGCTGCGCGCGTGGCGATGCAGCTCGGTCATACCGCCGCCACGCCGAATCAGGGGCCGACCATCGCGAGCGCCTCGATCCAGATTTCGGCCACGCCGCTGCGTTGCGCGGCGGCGCAGGCGCGTCTCGCGCTGCTCGAACTCGCGGCGCAGCACTTTGGCGCGCCCGTCGACGCCCTCGCGACCGATAACGCCGAAGTCTTTTTCGCCAATGCGGATAAAGCCACCACCGGGGACAAGCCCGGCGACGCGCGCCGCGTGAGCTTCGCGCAACTCGTCGCGGGCCGCCGTATCGCGCTCGATCTCGACCTCAAGGTCCCTGTCAAGGATCCGTCGACGTATCGCGTGATCGGCAAGTCGTCGCCGCGCGTCGACATCCCCGCGAAGGCCACGGGCGCGCTCACCTTCGTGCACGACATGCGCGTGCCCGGCATGCTGCACGGCCGCGTCGTGCGCCCGCCCTATCACGGCATCGACAGCGGCGCGTTCGTCGGCAAGCTGCTCGAACGCGTCGATCGCGAATCGGTGGCGCATGTGCCGGGGCTGCGCGCCGTGGTCGTGAGCGGCGATTTCGTCGGCGTGGTCTGCGAGCGCGAGGAGCAAGCCATGCGCGCCGCGCGCGAGCTGCGTGTGACGTGGAAGCCGATGCCCACGCTGCCCTCGCTCGACGATCCCGGCGCGGCCATCCTCGCCGCGCCGGCCACGCGCCGCCCGCTGCTCGAAGAAGGCGACGTCGAGGGCGCACGCGCGGCGCCCGGCGCGCTGACGCTCACGCGCACCTACGTGTGGCCATATCAGATGCACGGCTCGATCGGGCCGTCGTGCGCACTCGCCGACTATCGCGAGCCGGGCGCGGGGCGCATCACCGTGTGGTCCGGCACGCAGAATCCGGTCTCACTGCGCTACGACCTCGCGACGCTCGTGGGCCGCGACGAGGCCGACATCGACATCGTGCGCATGGAGGCCGCGGGCTGCTACGGCCGCAATTGCGCCGACGATGTCTGCGGCGATGCGCTGCTGCTCTCGCGCGCGGTGCAGGCGCCCGTGCGCGTGCAGCTCACGCGCGCCGACGAGCACGCGTGGGAACCCAAGGGCACGGGTCAGGTAGTCGAAGTGACCGGCACCGTCTCGCGCGAAGGCCGCATGACGGGCTACGACTTTCGCACGCGCTATCCATCGAACGACGCGCCGCTGCTCGCCGCGCTGCTCACGGGCGTCGTGCCGGGCGAGCAGCCGCGCGTGTTCGAAATGGGCGATCGCACGGCCGTGTCGCCGTATGTGAGCGAGAACCGTCGCTTCGTTTGCGAGGATCTCGCGCCGCTCGTGCGTTCGTCGTGGTTTCGCGGCGTCTCCGCGCTGCCGAATTCATTCGCGCACGATGCGTTCGCCGACGAACTCGCGGCGCAAGCGGGCGTCGATCCGCTCGACTTCCGGCTGCGTCATCTGCAGGATGCGCGCGCCGCCGAATTGCTCGAAGCGGTCGCGCAACGTGCGGGCTGGAAGGCGCGCACGACACGTCATGCCACGCCGAACGACACCGGGCGCTACGCGCGCGGACGCGGCATGGCTTACGCGCGCTACGTGCACAGCCGCTTCCCGGGCTTCGGCGCGGCGTGGTCGGCGTGGGTGGTCGATCTCGTGGTGGACCGCGTGACCGGCGAGGTGCGCGTGGAGCGTCTCACCGTGGGTCAGGACACGGGCACGATGGTGAATCCGGACGGCGTGCGTCATCAGATTCACGGCAACGTGATTCAGGTGTTGAGCCGCTCGTTGAAGGAGCGCGTGCGTTTCGCCGATGGCAAGGTGGCGAGCCGCGAATGGGGCAGCTACCCCATCCTGACCTTCCCCGAACTGCCCGCCGTGGACGTGGTGCTGATGCCGCGCCAGGGCGAGCCGCCGATGGGCGCAGGCGAGTCGGCCTCGGTGCCGGGACCGGCCGCACTGGCGAATGCGATTTTCGATGCGACCGGCGTGCGCTTTTACGCGCCGCCCTTCACGCCCGACACGATCCGCGCAGGCTTGCGCGCGGCGGGCCAGTTACTCGACGCGCGCCACGCGGAGGCGGCGGTGAGCGCGCGTTAATTGTGCAGCCGCTTATCGCGCGCCTTTTACAACCTTATTCGCCGTCCGATTCCATCATTTTGCGCAGCAAAAACAGCAGCGCCACGCGCTCACCCGCATTGAGTTCGCCGTAGGTGCGCTCGGTCACCTGCTTCGCGAACGGCACCGTGCGCTCGATGAGCGCGAGCCCGGCGGGCGTGGCGCGCACGAGCAGCTTGCGGCCGTCGTTGGGGTCGGGCAGCACTTCAATGAGTGCGCGCGACTTCAGGCGCTCGACCACGCCGCGGATGGTGGCCTGGTCGATGGCCGTGGTCTTGACGATGTCGTTGAGCGAGCAGCCCTGCTTTTCCTTCACGGCGCACAGCGTGACGAACTGCGCGGCGGTGAGGTCGGAATCGGGAATGGCTTCCTGGAAGATCGAAACGTGACGCTGATAGGCGCGGCGCAGCAGATGGCCCACCTGATCGTGGAAGTCGTATGAGTCCTTGGGAGACGGCATGAAGGTTCGGCCCGAAACGGCTTGTTGGCGAAAAAATGTAGTGTACACCTTAGACATTCGCGCCCGATACGCACACCTTCGCGCTATTTGCGTTCGATCATCCGCGCATTCGTCACGCCGATGCAGGGGCCGAAACGAACGAACGTGCACGAAAACACGATAGAAGCCGGATTAGCTCCGGATTCAATCCAGCGTCAACGCTGCTAATTCTAGCGTATTCGCACAAATTTAGTGCTGAACCAGCACCATCTTTCGGCACGAACATGATTGCCTTTACAGCACGAAAGCACTGCGTTTACAGGCTGAAATTCTCACAACGTCACGCCTGATGAAAACCCCTATCCGCTTTCATCGGCAAGAATATTTAGAGCGTATACGCTTATATTTTGACATGCTATACAGTCATCTGTGAGCGCTCGATGTGTGCACGCATCGGACGACTAACTTCCATCCGCTTCATCCCACCAGGGAGCCTTCCATGTCAACCGTGCAATCCGGCAGCGCCACGCTTTCACCTGCCGGCGCCCAACACGGCGAGCTATACCGCAAGGTCACGTTCCGCCTCATCACGATCTTTTGTCTGTGTTATTTCGCGGCCTACCTGGACCGGATCAACATCGGCCTCGCGAAGCTGCAGATGCTCGACGCGCTCAAGTTCAGCGACACGATCTACGGTCTCGGCGCGGGGCTGTTCTTCGCGGGCTACATCCTCTTCGAGGTGCCGAGCAACCTGATCCTGCAGCGCGTGGGCGCAAAGCTGTGGATCGCGCGCATCATGATTACGTGGGGCATTCTGTCCGGCGCGACGATGTTCGTGACCACGCCGATGCAGTTCTACATCGTGCGCTTCCTGCTGGGCGTGGCCGAAGCGGGCTTCCTGCCCGGCGTGCTGCTGTATCTCACGCAGTGGTATCCGGATGCACGGCGCGCGCGCATCGTCGCGCTGTTCATGGTCGGCCTGCCGCTTTCCAGCATGATCGGTAGCCCGATCTCGGGCTGGATCATGCGCTTCTTCGACGGCGCGCACGGTCTCGGCGGCTGGCAATGGCTGTTCTTCATCGAGGCGCTGCCTTCGGTGCTGCTCGGTCTCGCGATCCTGCGCTGGCTGCCCAACAACATCGAATCGGCGAAATGGCTCGACGCGCAGGAAAAGAAGACCTTGCGCGCGAATCTCGACGCCGATCCCACCGGCGGCAAGAATCATGCGCTCGGCAAGGCCTTCGTCGATCCTAAAGTGTGGGCGCTCGGCCTGATCGATCTGTGCGTGCTGCTCGGCCTCTACGCCGTGAGTTTCTGGCTGCCGACGATCCTGCGCGACACCGGCGTGAAAGACACCTACACGATCGGCTGGCTGATGGCCGTGCCCAACGCCGCCGCCGTGATCGCCACGCTCTGGTGCGGCGCGAGTTCGGACCGTCTGCGCGAACGCCGCTGGCATATCGTCGTGCCCTTCCTCGTCTCGGCCGTGGCGCTGGCCGTGGCGGCGGCGGGCTCGCACGGCACGCTGTCGACCGTGCTGCTGTTCTCGCTCGTCAACGCAGGCGCGGCGGCGGCCATGCCGGTCGTGTGGTCTTTGCCCTCGACGTTTCTCAAGGGCTCGGCGGCGGCGGGCGGCATTGCGTTCGCGTGCTCGATCGCGAATCTGGGCGGCTTCGGGAGCACCTATTTCATCGGCTGGCTGCGCGATACGTTCCATTCGCAAAGCGCGGGGCTCTACGGTTTCGCTATTTGCATGGTGATCGGTTGCGCGCTGGCGCTTTCGTATCCGAAGCAGGTCGTCAATCGCTGATGACCACCTCGGCATCGCGCGTGCAAACGCATTGAAACCCGCGTTTTAAAGCACGACCTATCCGCGTTTCATCGCACGCAACGCGAAGTCTGAAGAATACGCATCGCCGCCTTTCCCCGGGCGGCGATGCGTTTTTCATTGGACGCAAACATTCAGCAGCACGCATCAATCGTGCGAGCACGATCGTTCATACGCATCGCGCATCGACGGCACATGTATCGCGCATTGACGTAAAAAAATGCGTCCTTGCCCGGATGGACTTATCGCGGCATCCATGCCAGATTGCCTTTTCATGTGCGCCCTCCACGACGACGGCGCGCGGCATCACTCACAACGGGGGACAGTGTGCAGCATTTCGTCGACGCCCCTGCCACGCAGGCTGAATGACGATGAGCATCGA
>NZ_JAAGPN010000255.1:0-11769 GCF_017104805.1 Paraburkholderia sp. Ac-20347
GGACGCGGCATGCGCGCCGTGCGCGACGCCGCCAGTCTCGCCGACGCCTGGGCGCGCTGCGAATCGGAAGCGCGCGCGGCCTTCGGCAACGGCGCGCTGTACGTCGAACGGTTGATCGAGCACGCGCGTCATGTGGAAGTGCAGATCGTCGGCGACGGCACGCACGCGAGCCATCTCTGGGAGCGCGATTGCAGTCTGCAACGGCGTCATCAGAAAGTGATCGAGATCGCGCCCGCGCCGCATCTCGACGGGGCGATGCGGCGCAAGATCATCGAGGCGGCGCTCACGCTCGCGCGCGCCGTGCAGTATCGCGGCATCGGCACGTTCGAATTTCTCGTCGATACCGCGCGCGGCGACTTCGTGTTCATGGAGGCGAATCCGCGCGTGCAGGTCGAGCATTGCGTGACGGAAGCCGTCACCGGCGTCGATCTCGTGCGCACGCAGTTGCGCCTCGCCGAAGGCGCGACGCTCGCCGACCTGCGGCTGCAAGATCCGCCGCCCGTGCGCGGCTTCGCGGTGCAGGCGCGCGTCAATCTGGAAACGATGCAGCCCGATGGCAGCGCGCGCGCGGCGGGCGGCACGCTGAGCGCCTACGAGCCGCCGAGCGGCGCGGGACTGCGCGTGGACGGCTACGGCTATGCGGGCTACACGACGAGCCCGAGCTACGACTCGCTGCTCGCGAAAGTGATCGCGCACGCCGACGACTTCGCAGGCGCGCTGCGCCGCGCGTATCGCGGCCTGTGCGAGTTCCGGCTCGAAGGCGTAGCGAACACGCTGCCGTTTCTGCAGACGGTGTTGCAGCGCCCCGAACTGCCGGGCTATGACATCGATACGCGCTTCATCGAACGTCATATCGGCGAGCTGATCGCGTCGAGCGGGCAGGCGCATCCGCAACTGCATTTCCGCGCCGATCCGGCAAGCGCCGCGCATTCGCCGTCCAGCGCCGATGCACAAAACGTAGATAGCGCGCCGCCAGGCTGCGTGCCGCTCGTCGCGCCGAGTCAGGGCGTGCTCGTGAGCCTCGACGTGCAGCCCGGCGACGCCGTCGCCGTCGGCCAGCAAGTCGCCGTGCTCGAAGCGATGAAGATGGAGTTCGTCGTCCAGGCCACGCAAAGCGGCATCGTGCGCGCGCTCGCGCTCGAACCCGGCGGCAGCGTGTTCGAAGGCGCGCCGCTGCTGTTCATCGAACCCGCCGACGTGGCTGCGACCGGCATCGAGACCGAAGCGAGCCGCGACCTCGCGCACATTCGCGCCGACCTCGCCGAAGTGCTCGAACGCCATGCGCTCACGCGCGACGAACGCCGTCCGCACGCGGTCGCGAAGCGGCGCAAGACCGGCCAGCGCACCGCGCGCGAGAATCTCGACGATCTGCTCGACGCCGATAGCTTCGTCGAATACGGCGCGCTTGCGCTCGCCGCACAGCGCGGCCGCCGTCCGCTCGACGATCTCATCGCGCAGAGTCCCGCCGACGGCCTGATCGCCGGCATCGGCACCGTGAACGCCGCGCGCTTCGGCGCGCAGGCCGCGCGCTGCATGGCGATCGCCTACGACTACACGGTGTTCGCGGGCACGCAGGGCATGATGAGCCACAAGAAAACCGACCGCATGCTGCAACTCGCGGAGCAATGGCGGCTGCCGCTCGTGCTGTTCGCGGAAGGCGGCGGCGGGCGTCCCGGCGACACCGACCATGTCGGCGTCGCGGGCCTCGACTGCCGCACCTTCGCGAGCATGGCGCGGCTCTCCGGCCAGGTGCCGCTCGTGGGCGTCGTGTCGGGACGCTGTTTCGC
Source organism: Paraburkholderia sp. Ac-20347 (assembly GCF_017104805.1). Lineage (NCBI taxonomy): Bacteria > Pseudomonadati > Pseudomonadota > Betaproteobacteria > Burkholderiales > Burkholderiaceae > Paraburkholderia > Paraburkholderia sp. Ac-20347. The sequence goes on from NZ_JAAGPN010000255.1 coordinate 1,788, forward strand.
GGGCAATGCGGCGCTGCTCGGCTGCTGCGATGTGATCATCGCCACGCGCAACGCGAGCATCGGCATGGCCGGACCGGCGATGATCGAAGGCGGCGGCCTCGGCAAGTTCTCGCCCGAGGAAGTGGGCCCGACCAGCGTGCAGTCGCCCAACGGCGTGATCGATATTCTGGTGGATGACGAAGCGGCCGCCGTGCGCGTCGCGAAGCACTATCTCTCGTATTTTCAGGGGCCGTTTGCGTCATCCGCACAGGACGGCGATGGCGAGTGCGCCGATCAGCGGCTGTTGCGCGAGGCGATTCCGGAGAACCGGCTGCGCGTCTACGACATCCGCCGCGTGATCGAGACGCTCGCCGACACCGGCTCCGTGCTCGAACTGCGTCGCGACTTTGCGCCGGGCCTCATCACCGCGTTCGTGCGCATCGAAGGCAAACCGTTCGGGCTGCTGGCGAATAACCCAATGCATCTCGGCGGCGCGATCGACGCGCAGGCGGGCGACAAGGCCGCGCGCTTCATGCAGTTGTGCGACACCTTCGGCATCCCGCTGGTCTCGCTGTGCGACACGCCCGGTTTCATGGTCGGCCCCGATTCGGAAAAGCAGGCCACGGTGCGGCACGTCTCGCGCATGTTCGTCGCGGGCGCGAGCCTGCGCGTGCCGTTTTTCACCGTCGTGCTGCGCAAGGGCTACGGGCTCGGCGCGCAGGCGATGGCGGCGGGCAGCTTCCACGCGCCGCTGTTCACCATCGCGTGGCCGAGCGGCGAGTTCGGCGCGATGGGGCTCGAAGGCGCGGTGCGGCTCGGCTACGCCAAGGAACTCGCGGCCATCGACGATCCCGCCGAACGGCAAGCGCTGTTCGAACGCATGGTCGCCGACGCGTATCGCAACGGCAAGGCCATCAACATGGCGAGTTTCCTCGAAATCGACGGCGTGATCGATCCCGCCGACACGCGTCGCTGGCTCATGCGCGGACTCAACGCGAGCCAGCCGCCCGCGAACGGTTCGACGGCGGCGGTGCACGACGCGAAGCGGCGTTTCGTCGATACGTGGTGACGCGCGAATCTTCACTCAAGGAGCAAGGGCAATGAATCCAGGCAGCAGAGCAGACGCAGCAGACGCAGAGAGCGCCGAAGGACTCGTGCAGATCGACATCGCGGACGGCGTCGCCGACGTGCGACTCAATCGCGCGGAAAAGATGAACGCGCTGAACCCCGGCATGTTCGCGGCGCTCATCGCCGCGGGCGAGCGGCTCGCGAGCGCAGCCGATCTGCGCGCCGTCGTGCTCTCGGGCAACGGCAAGGCGTTTTGCGCGGGCCTCGACATGCAGAGCATGGCCGCGCTCGCGCAGACCACGCGCGCGACGCCCATCGCCGTGCGCACGCGCGGCCTGAGCAACGACTTCCAGTACATCTGCACGCTCTGGCGCGAGCTGCCGGTGCCGGTGATCGCGGCCGTGCACGGCGTGGCGTTCGGCGGCGGGCTGCAACTCGCGCTGGGCGCGGACATGCGCTACGTGACGCCCGACGCGCGGCTCTCCGTGATGGAAATGAAGTGGGGCCTCGTGCCCGATATGGGCGGCATGGTGCTCACGCGCGACCTCGTGCGCGACGACCGTCTGCGCGAGCTGATCTATACGGCGCGTGTGGTGGCAGGACCGGAGGCCGTCGAAATCGGTCTCGCCACGCGCGTGAGCGACGATCCGCTCGCGCTCGCTTTGCAAACGGCGCGCGAGATCGCACAGAAAAGCCCCGATGCGATCCGCGCCGCCAAGCGGCTGTTGCACGTCGCCTCGCGCGGCGACGCGGCGGCCACGCTGATCGCCGAATCGGTCGAGCAGGATGCGCTGATCGGCGGCGCGAATCAGCGTGAAGCCGTGCTCGCGAACGTCGAGCAACGCGCGCCGCGCTTCGTCGCGGCCACGCCGCATCGCGTGGAGGAACCGTCATGAACGCACCGCAACTGCCGCAATTCGAAACGCTGCGCTACGCGGTCGAGGACGGCATCGCCACGATCACGCTGCATCGGCCGGAAAAACTCAACGCATTCACCGCGACGATGATGCAGGAGCTGATCGCCGCCTTCGACGCCACCGACGCCGACGACGCCGTGCGCTGCGTGATCGTCACCGGTTCGGGGCGCGCGTTCTGCGCGGGCGCGGATCTGTCCTCGGGCGGCGAAACCTTCGACTACGCGAAGCGCCTCGGCACGAGCGTGGACACCGTGCATCGCGACGGCGGCGGCCGCGTCGCGCTGCGCATCTTCCGCAGCCTCAAGCCGGTGATCGGCGCGATCAACGGCGCGGCGGTCGGCATCGGCGTGACCATGCAGTTGCCGATGGACATCCGCATTGCGTCTGCGGACGCGAAATTCGGCTTCGTGTTCGGGCGACGCGGCATCACGCCCGAAGCGGCTTCGTCGTGGTTTCTGTCGCGCGTGGTGGGGATTTCGTCGGCACTCGAATGGTGCTTCACGGGACGCGTGTTCAGCGCGCAGGAAGCGCTGGAGCGCGGGCTCGTGCGCTCCGTTCACGCCGCGGAGGACCTGCTGCCTGCCGCCCACGCGCTCGCCCGCGAGATCGCCGACAACGTCGCGCCGGTGTCCGCCGCCATTGCGCGGCAGATGATCTGGCGCATGGCGGGCGCGCAGCATCCGATGGAAGCGCACCGCCTCGACAGCCGCGCGATCCAGTCGCGCGGGCGCTCGGCGGACGCGGCCGAAGGCGTGAGCGCGTTCCTCGACAAGCGCGCGGCGGCGTTCCCCAATCGCGTCTCCACCGACATGCCGGACTTCTTCGACTGGCAGAGCGAGCCGCCGTTCATCTGAGCGATGCGGCCCACGGTGCGCCTCGAAATGGGGACGAGGCGCACGCTGCGCAGGGAACCCTGACTCGCACGCGATGTCCCTTTCAAGTACCCTACGGGTCTGCCCGCAGGGCATGCGCCGCGCGCGGCGCGTGTTTGAACACGTGTCGGAATACGTGTTTGAGCGCTTGTTTCAACGCTTGAAAAGGAACCCGCATTACCCCATGACCGTGCATGAAATCTGGTTTGCGCCGCTGGTCGGCGCGCTCGTCTTGCTGGCCGCCGCCTTCGCCGTGGCCGCCATCGTTCACTTCCTGCTGTTCCGCGTGGTCGCGCGTCTCGCGCGGCGCTCCACCACCCGCATCGACGACGCCCTGTTCGAATTCGGCGCGTTCAAATGGCTCAGCCGCGTCGCGCCCTTCGTCGTCATCAAGCTCGGTCTCGGTATGGTGCCGGGTCTGCCCGACACCGCGCTGCAACTCGCCGACAAGATCGTCTTCGCGATGATCGTCTTCCTGGTCACGATGACGATCAGCGCCACGCTCTCCGCGCTCGAACACAGTCATCGCACGGCGCGCCAGGATCAGCCGCGCCTCTCGCTCAAGGGCGCGATGCAGCTCGTCAAGCTCGTGATGTTCATCACCGCGGCGCTGGTCGTGATCGGCGACGCCACGGGCAAGCAGATCGGCCTGCTGCTCTCGGGCATCGGCGCGATGTCGGCGGTGCTCATGCTGATCTTCAAGGACACGCTGCTCGGGCTCGTCGCGGGCGTGCAGCTCTCGTCGAACGACATGCTGCGCATCGGCGACTGGATCACGATGCCGAGCTCGGGCGCGGACGGCACCGTCGTCGACATCACGCTGAACACCGTGAAAGTGGTGAATTTCGACAACACCATCATCACGATCCCGACGTGGAAGCTCATCACCGAGAGCTACCAGAACTGGCGCGGCATGACGGAATCGGGCGGACGGCGCATCAAGCGCGCGCTCATGCTCGACGCGACCAGCGTGCGTTTTCTCGACACCGGCGAGATCGCGCGGCTCGAACGCCTCACGCTGCTCACCGACTATCTGAACGACAAGCGCCATGCGCTGACGCAGTTCAACGGCGCGCTCGGCAGCGCGGCCGACTGCGCGGCGAACCGTCGGCAACTCACCAATCTCGGCACGTTCCGCGCCTACGTGCAGGCGTATCTCGAACGCCATCCGCAGATTCATCACGAGATGACCTGCATGGTGCGGCAACTGGCGAGCGGTGCCGACGGCATTCCGCTCGAACTCTATTGCTTCACCAACACCACGAAGTGGAGCGATTACGAGGCAATTCAGGCCGATCTCTTCGACCACCTGATTGCCGTGCTGCCCGAGTTCGGCTTGCGTGTTTATCAGCAGCCGTCGGGCTATGACATGCAGCGGGGCTTGCAGGCGGCGCACGCCACGCTCACGGCGCGCGAGACTTCGCTCGCCGCGTGAGGTGGGCAGCGGTGCCCGCGATAGTGCCCACGATAATTCGCGCGGCCCGCTGCCAGGCGTCGAACGATCAGGCCGTCACGCGCGGCGTTTCGGTCTGGCCGCTCGCACCGGTCGTCAGTTCGTCCCGGTCCGACTCCGGCACTTCGCCGGCGCGGCGATGGATATCGTGCGTGACAAAACCCTGTTCGCGGCTAGGCACCGCGAACCAGTCTGGATGCGCAAACGACGCGCGGATGTCTTCGAGTCCGCTCGCCCAGTGCTCTTCCATCGTATCGACGCTGAACTCGTAATCCTTGTAGTGGCCTTCATACGGTTTGTTCTTGTAGATCAGATGCACCACGTTGATCGACGAACCGTCGGCCACGCTCTCGGCGAGACGGAACAGCGGGTCGCTGCGGCGCGTTTCGGGCGGCACATGCTCGAGCAGCTCCTTGATGAAGCGCGCGTGCTTCTGGCGATCGGCGAGCATGTTCGTGATCGCGCGCGTGCGGCTCGAATACTGGATGTCCTTCGCGCGTTCGGCCACGTCGAGGAAGTCGGCGGGCACGCTGCCGTTCGCGCTCCATAAATCGACCTGAAACACCAGCGTGTCCTTGTGGTCGGCATCGCGCAGCACTTCGGTGAGCGGCGTGTTCGAGACGAGACCGCCGTCCCAGTAGAACTCGCCGTCGATCTCCACGGCCGGAAAGCCCGGCGGCAGCGCGCCCGAGGCCATGAAGTGCTCGGGTTCGAGACGCATCTTCGCGTTGTCGAAATAGATCAGATTGCCGCTGCGCACGTTCACCGCGCCGACCGACACGCGGATCGGGCCGTCGTTGATGCGGTCGAAATCGGCGAAACGCTGCAGCGTGGCCTTGAGCGCGGCCGTGTCGTAATAGCTCACGGCCGTGGGCGGCGCCTTGTGCCAGCCCGCCACCGGCAGCGGCAGGCGCGGCGCGAAGAAGCCCGGCTGACCTTCGGTAAGCGCGCGGCTCGCGGCCCACATGCTGGCCCAGCGCCGCGACAGCGCCTGATGGCCGATCAGCGGCAGCGCCAACGCGCCGAGGTTGCCGAACCAGTCGAGCGGATGGCAGATCGACTCCCAGAAGCCGCGCAGCGCTTCAACGCGCTTGCCCGGTTCGTTGCCCGCGATGATCGCCGTGTTGAGCGCGCCGATCGACACGCCCGCGATGCGATGCGGTTCCACGCCCGACTGGGCGAGCCCTTCGAACACTCCGGCCTGATACGAGCCGAGCGCGCCGCCGCCCTGCAAAACAAGGGCGATTTCGTCGTAGCGCGGCAGCTCGACCGGCTTGCGCTCCTTGCGTGCGGTTGCGTCTTTTTTCGTGCTGCTGCGCATACGTTCTCCTCGCGTGATTTAGTGCATCGACCAGCCGTGCGTGACGAGCACCGACTGCCCCGTCAACGCGGCCGACTCGAAACCGGCGAGGAATGCCACCGTGTTCGCCACGTCGTCGAGCGTGGTGAATTCGCCGTCGACGGTGTCCTTGAGCATGACGTTCTTGACCACGTCGGCTTCGGAAATGCCGAGCGCCTTCGCCTGCTCGGGAATCTGCTTGTCGACGAGCGGCGTGCGCACGAAGCCCGGGCACACCACGTTCGCGCGCACGCCGCGCGGGCCGCCTTCCTTCGCCACCACGCGCGCGAGGCCGAGCAGGCCGTGCTTCGCGGTCACGTAGGCCGACTTCAGCTTCGACGCCTCGTGCGAATGCACCGAACCCATATAGACGATCGAGCCGCCCTTGCCGCTGCCGTACATATGTTTGAGCACGGCTTTGGTGGTGAGAAACGCGCCGTCCAGATGGATCGCGAGCATCTTCTTCCAGTCGGCGAACGGAAAGTCTTCGACCGGGCTGATGATCTGGATGCCCGCGTTCGACACCAGCACGTCGATGCCGCCGAACACCTTCACGGCTTCTTCGATGCCCGCGTTCACGGCTTCTTCATTGGTCACGTCCATCGCCACGGCGAGCGCCTTGCCGCCGGCCGACACGATGCTGTCGGCCACCTTGCCCGCCGCCGCGAGGTTCAGGTCGGCGATCACGACCGCCGCGCCCTGGCTGGCAAACGTCCGCGCGCAATGTTCGCCGATGCCGCTCGCGGCCCCCGTGATGACTGCAACCTTGTTCTGCAACGACATAAGTAATCCTTAATTGTTTAGACAAATGTTAAAAAATGCACAGTGCATCAGGCTAGTTCGGTTTCGCGTTCGTCCAGACCGGTCTGGCGCGTGGACGCGGCGGCATTCGCATGGCCGGCCGATTCCGCGAGATAGTCGTACGCCACTTCGCCGATATCGAGCGTGAGGTCGGCGATCACGTGACGCGCGCCCACCACGCGGCGCACCGGCAGGTCGGCGACCGGCGCGAGCGCATGCGGATGCAGTTCGATCGCGGCCGGACCGCTCCACGCGCCATGCACCGTGACGTCGCGCAGATAGAAACGCACGAGTTCGCAGATGCGCGCGCTGCCGTCCACGTGCGGAATCACCTTGAGCAGATAGTTGGGCGTGTCGGCGAGCTTGCGGCGCTCGTCTTCGTTGTTCAGCACGTGATGCTTGTAGCCCATCGTGCCCGTGGCGATGCGCTGCGTGCCGTAGTCGAGCGTGCCGAGCAGCGTGTCGTTGCCGTCCACGGCGAGCACCGGGCGCGCGAGTTTCTTCGGGAAGCCCCAGATTTCGCGACCGCCCGCGATCGGGCCTTCGTCGTCGAGATACATCGAGTGCGTGTAGTTGCCGAGGCGGCCTTGCGGGTCGCGCACCGACACGACCTGGCCACTTTCGGTGTAGTCGCCGAAACCCGACGAGTCCGGCATGCGGATGAACTCGTAATGGACGAGATTGTTTTCCGGCGTGAGCGGCTCCGGCACGATCGCGCGCAGCGCGTCGGGGTCGGTCTCGTAGGAAATGATGAAGTACTCGCGATTGACGAAGCGGAACGGCGGACGCGGGTACGCGGGATTGTGCACAGGCATCGCGAAGGCTTCGCGGCGGATTTGGGCTTGATCCATTGTGTCCTCATGGCTGAGCTGCGGTAAAACGTCGCGACTAATCATAGAGGCAAACGGTGACGCGTTCGCATTTTTGGAGAATAAACACCGTTGCGATTCCGTTAATTAACAAGCCATCTGAAAGCATTAATTAACAGTTCGGGGTTTTATGAGATGAATCGATAATTCCGAAAGCCTTTCTTCATCGAGATTTCACGGCGTTTCTGTAAGCGGAGCGCCCCACGTTTTTCTTACAATTCAAATTGCACAATAGATTGATGTCAAACGTTGCAACAACACGGCGCATGCAATATTGGCAATGCGCGCGTGCACGGTGACGGTGCGACAATCGGCATGCCAATGAAAAAGGCGCGTCGCGCAACGAGTCGAACGACCGTGCGGCGAAGCGCCTGCGAGATGTCGAACCGGACGCGGCCGGTCAGAAGTTGTACTGCACGTAGATCTGGCTGAAGTTGATGCCGGGATTCGGATGCTTGAGGCCCGCGTTCGACAGATGCTGGAAGCGAAAGCCCGCCTGATAATTCTGGTGCTCGCCGAAGATCGCGCCCACGCCCACCATATCCGCGAATTGAAACGACGAGGAAAAGCTGCGGTCCGGCGTTTCGTCGACGTGCGACAGCAGACGCACGCCCACGCCCGCTTCGATGAACGGGCGAATGAAGCCCGAGTTCTTCACGAAGCGGAACACCGGCGTAAAACCGAACTCCCAGATGTTCGCATGCGAAGCCGGGCTCTCCCGCGTGTCCCAGTACGCCACGTGTCCTTCACCCACCACGGTGAAGTGATAGCCGCCTATCGACCACCATTGCCAGCCCGGATCCCACACGATGCCAAGATCCGCTTTCTTCACGTCATGATCCGCAACGCCACCCGCGAACTGAATGCCCCATTGATCGGCGTGCGCCGCCGTCGAGCCCGCGAGCAGTCCTGCGAAGAGAACCGCCACGGGCAGCTTTCGTTTTCGCATTTCTTCTCTCTTGTCGTTATTCGATTGTGGGTCCGCGCATGCCTTGAATGAAGAATGCGCTGAATCGAATGCTCGCGGATTATAAGATCTGAATCACATTTGTGAACGTTGCATGAATGCAATGAAGCATTACCGAAACCGGTAAAATCCTTACCACCGGAAAGCACAATTCGCTATTGCGTTTGGCGAAATAAATTCGATAAAAAAAGACCTCCGTTTTGCGCAAACGGAGGTCAAGTCGGTTTGGAGACCAGCATCGTTCATCGCCTGAACGACGCGTGCCAATCTTAATGCGCGAAACGCTCGCGATAAACGCGGGAGTGCGCATCAATCCTTTTCGTATGCAGCAGTAATGCGGATTCGTTAAGCCAGTCAGTTCGCGAGTCGGTCTGCAAGTCAATCCGCACAACGCGCTAGGCTTTTGAATTCCACGCGCCGGATGATGCGGCTTTCCTGCGCCACGATCAAATGCGCGGATGCCTGCAAATACGCGGGCCAATGCGGATCGGCATCGCGTGCGGTTCGGCGCGCGTCGTAATCGGCGATGCTTTCGTACGCCCAGAGATGCACAACCTGATTCAGCGCGCCAATGTCGCTCATATAAAAACCCACCGGCGCGCCCAGATACTTCAACTGGATCGGCATGGCGAGACGGTCGAATACGTCGATAAATTCGGCCATGCCGCGCGGACGGATCGTGTAAATGCGGTGATCGATAAAAGGCTTGCTCATACGCGTTTCTGCCTGATGGAAAGTCATGCCGCTACGCGCGTCGCGCGCCCGGCGTCTGCGGAGGCATCGACGGCGTTGTCGAGTGCGGCGAGATGGCGGCCCGTGAGGTAGCCGAAGGTCATGATCGGGCCGAGCGTGATGCCCGCGCCCGGATAGTTGCCGCCCATGATGCTCGCGCGGTCGTTGCCGACGGCGTAGAGGCCCGCGATGGCGCGGCCGTCGTCGGCGAGCACGGCGCCCTCCACGCTCGTGCGCAAACCGTCGAAGGTGCCGAGGTCGCCCATCACGACCTTCAGCGCGTAATACGGGCCGTCGCCGATCGGCGCGACGCACGGATTCGGGCGCTGTGCAGGGTCGGCGAGATAGCGGTTGAACGACGTCGTGCCGCGCCCGAACGCGGGATCTTCGCCGCGCACCGCATGCTCGTTGTAGCGGCGCACGGTCGCCTCGAGTCCGTGCGCGTCGATGCCTGCGCGCTGCGCGAGTTCGGCGAGCGTGCGCCCTTTCGCGAGATAGCCGTTGCGCAGCATCGGGCCGAGCGGCACCGGCGCGGGCTTCGCGTAGCCGAGGCCGTATTGGCGAATCGTCACGTGATCGCAGATCAGCCACATCGCGGTCTGCGCGTCGCCGCGGCACGCCTCGATCATCGCCGCGCCCACGTCGTGATACGAATTCGCTTCGTTGGTGAAGCGCTCGCCGCGACGCGTCACGCCGATGATGCCCGGCTTGTAGCGATCGAGCAGATGCGGGAACACCGCGAAGCGGCCCTTGCCGCGCGGTACGCGCGAGACCGGCATCCACGCGGCGGGCTGCGGATAACGCGGCGTCACGCGCGCGCCTGCACGCTCGGCCAGCCGCGCGCCGTCGCCGGTGTTGTCCTCCGGAACCGGCGATGCGTGCGTGCCGCCGCGTTGCAGATGCGCATAGGTTTGCACGGTGCGCACAGCGTCGTGCGAGAAGCCGCCGCCCGCGAGCACCACGGCGCGGCGCGCTGCAATCCGCC
>NZ_JAAGPN010000256.1:0-11698 GCF_017104805.1 Paraburkholderia sp. Ac-20347
CCTTGCTGGCGATGCTCGCGCTCGCGCGCCGCAGCGGCTTCGCGACCGGGCAACTGCTGCTCGCGGGCATTGCGGTGGGCGCGCTGTCGCAAGCGGTGTTCGGGCTCGTGATCGCGGGCAGCGGCCCGTATGCGCCGCTGCTGCGCAATCTGCTGATGGGCTCGACCTATCTGATCGACGAGTCGCTCGCGGCGGGCGCGCTCGTGCTCGCGGTCGTGCTGATGGCGCTGACCTTGCTGTGCGCGCGCTGGCCCGACATCTTTCCGCTGGGCGCGCCGGCGGCGGCGTCGCTAGGCGTGCCGGTGCGACGCGCGCGGCTGCTGATCCTGCTGCTGGCGGCGCTGCTGAGCGCGGCGGCCGCGATGATCGTCGGACCGCTCTCGTTCATCGGCTTGATGGCGCCGCACGTGGTGCGGCGCATGGGCTTTCGGCGCGCGGTGGTCGAGCTGCTGGCGTCGGGGCTGCTCGGAGCGCTGCTGATGGTCCTGTCCGACTGGCTGAGCCGCAACGTGCTGTTCCCGCAGCAAATGCCAGCCGGGCTGCTGGCGATGATTGCGGGTGGCGCGTATCTGATGGTGTCGTTGGCGCGCTGAAGCGGCGGCGCTCCGGGTGGGATGGGGGGATTCTGGCAGAGGCAAAAACAATCGTTGCGCTGGCTGCCGACCGGACACGGTCGGCGTCAGGGTTTTTTCCTTCGATCGCCACCTACGCTATACTCTCCCCCCATGGAAACCAAACCGCTTTCGCTCATGTTGCACGGTTGGTGGCGCGCCTGAATCCGGCGGCCCGTTTCCCCACGCATATCGCGAACGTGATGCCGCCAGTCCTGGCGGCATTGTTGTTTTAGCGCGCCGAAGACTGGTGGCTCGATTAATGTGAGACTCCAGTCCATGACACAAGCAAGCCGTCCCACCATCCTGACCGGCGACCGGACCACCGGCCAGCTGCATCTCGGCCACTACATCGGCTCCTTGCGCGCGCGCGTTCAGCTTCAGAACGAAGCGGACCAGTTTCTCCTGCTCGCCGACGTCCAGGCGCTCACCGACAACGTCGGCCGCCACCAGAAAGTCACCGAAAACGTCATCGAAGTCGCGCTCGACTATCTCGCCGCCGGCATCGATCCCGCGAAATCGACCATCCTGATTCAATCGCAGGTGCCCGAACTCGCGGAACTGTCCCAGTATCTGCTCAATCTCGTGACGGTCGCGCGCCTCGAACGCAATCCGACCATCAAGGAAGAAATTCGTCTGCGCGGATTCGAGCGCGATATTCCGGCGGGCTTCCTGACCTATCCGGTCAGTCAGGCGGCGGACATCACGGCGTTCAAGGCCACGCACGTGCCGGTCGGCGACGATCAGTTGCCGATGATCGAGCAGACCAACGAACTGGTGCGCCGCTTCAACAACACCGTCGATCGCGCCGTGCTGGTCGAATGCGAAGCGGTGCTGTCGAAAGTCACGCGCCTGCCCGGTATCGACGGCAAGGCCAAAATGAGCAAGTCGCTCGGCAATGCCATCACGCTGGGCGCGACGCCCGATGAAATCACCAAGGCGGTGAACAATATGTACACCGACCCGAACCATCTGCGCGTGAGCGATCCGGGCCGCGTGGAAGGCAACGTGGTGTTCTCGTTCCTCGATGCATTCGAACCCGATGTGGCGAAAGTGGACGAGCTCAAGGCGCATTATCAGCGCGGCGGCCTGGGCGACAGCGTCGTGAAGCGCGTGCTCAACGAGCGCCTGCAAACGCTGATCGAACCGATTCGCACGCGTCGTCGCGAGCTGGAAGAAGATCGCGGCGAAGTCCTCGAAATTCTGCGTCGTGGCACGATGCGCGCGCGCGAAGTGGCGGCGCAGACGCTGTCCGAAGTGAAGGGCGCGCTGGGCCTGAGCTATTTCCAGAACTGAGCATGACGTGCCGCGAGCGCCGCATGAAAAGCGGTGCTCGCTTTATCGTTTCTGCTTGCTCGTTTCAGGGACCGAACGGCAATTCGCCCTGAATGGCGCCGTTAATCGGGCTGTCCGCCGAATAGCGTTCGAGCGCGCTCACGCGCACGCCAATCAGGCGGATGCGCCGATCGAGATCGATCCGTTTCAGACACGCGCCAACCGCGCGGCGAATGGCGGCAGTATCGCGCACGGCCGTCGGCAGCGAAATATCGCGCGTGACGATTTTAAAGTCCGCGAATTTGATTTTCACGCCCACCGTGCGGCCGCAATACCCTTTGCGCTCCAGATCCTGCGCAACGCGCTCGCATAGCTGCGTGAGCGCGGGCGTGAGCACGGCGCGGTCGCGCCCGACGTGCATGTCGCGCTCGAACGTGGTTTCGCGGCTCATCGATTTCGGCTCCGACGACACCACCACTTCGCGATCGTCCTCGCCATGCGAGACACGCGCGAGCCACGCCGCGTAAGTGCGGCCGAAATGCTCCTGCAAAAGCCCGAGATCGGCTTTCGCCAGATCGCCGATCGTGGCGAAACCCAGCTCCGCGAGCCGCTTGCTTGCGCGCGGCCCGATGCCGTTCACTTTCTTCGCTTCGAGCGGCCAGATGCGCGCTTCGAGGTCCGCCATCGTGAGCAGCGTGAGGCCGTCCGGCTTGTCGAGTTCGGAACCGATCTTGGCGAGCAGCTTGTTGGGCGCAATCGCGATCGAGCAGGTGAGGCCGGTTGCGTCGCGCACCGCGGCTTTGAGACGCGCGCCGATGTCGCGCGGCTCGCCTTCGACGTCGGTGAGATCGATATAGATTTCGTCGATGCCGCGATCTTCGATCTGCTCGGTGAAGGTGCGCACCGCGCTTTTGAACAGCCGCGAATAGTGGCGATAGGACTCGAAGTCGGTGGGCAGCAGAATGGCGTCGGGCGCGAGCTGCGCGGCCTTCATCATGCCCATTGCGGAAAACACGCCGAATTTGCGCGCTTCGTATGTGGACGTGGTGACCACGCCGCGCCCCACGTAGTCACGCAGACGCGCGAAGCGGCGCGTGCCGTCGGGCAGCGTCTCGGGCACGGCATTGCGCCCGCCGCCGATGACGACGGCCTTGCCGCGCAGTTCGGGATAGCGCAGCAATTCCACGGAAGCGTAGAACGCGTCCATGTCGAGGTGCGCGATGCGCCTTTCGTCTGGCATGCCTGATGTGTGAGAAATAGCGTTCGAACATTGAAGCCGCGAACGCAACGCGCTTCGAGCCAACGCCGCGCCGCGTCCGGCCGTGCGTTGCCCGTAACTGTACATTCATACAGTGTTTTTGTCACCTTGTTGGCGACTCCGCCAATGCAGCGGCAGCGCAGACAAACCGCGCGCAGTGAGGTGGAGACGTCGCGACGCAGCCTGCCCGCTATTCCTTTTATTCACCGCGCGATTAATCACGCTCGCCGCTTTGCATTCCTCGCGCACCGGGTAAGCATTCGCTAACTCGTTCGTTGTGCTGCACCCATGGGCCTCCTATAACTACGCGCTGTCATGGCCGTCATTCAAGGGGATTCCATTGAGCACGCTCGATATTGATTCAACTGTGTCGTCGCCGATTCGCTCAGCCAGCGACGTTTCACGCCTCATCAACACCAGCACCGCCCGCGCGAGTCACGCACGCGTGATCGTGTTGCTCGCGCTCGGCGGCGTTTTTCTCGATGCTTACGATCTCACCACGCTCTCGTATGGCATTCAGGACGTCGTGCGCGAATTCAACCTGACGCCCTCGCTGACCGGCATCGTCACGTCGTCGATCATGATCGGGACCATACTGGGTAGTCTCGTCGGCGGCTGGTTTACCGATCGTATCGGCCGCTATCAGGTCTTCATGGCCGACATGCTCTTCTTCGTCGTCGCGGCGATTGCCGCCGGGCTCGCGCCCAACGTCTGGGTGCTGATCGCCGCGCGTTTCGTCATGGGTCTCGGCGTGGGTATCGATTTACCCGTGGCGATGGCGTTTCTTTCCGAGTTTTCGAAATTCCAGGGCAGCGGCAATAAAGCTTCGCGGCTCGCCGCGTGGTGCCCGATGTGGTATGCGGCGTCATCGGTCTGCTTTCTGATCGTGTTCGGTCTGTATTTCTTTTTGCCGCAGGAACATGCGGGCTGGCTGTGGCGCGCCTCGCTGATCTTCGGCGCGGTGCCGGCGCTCATCATCATCGCCGTGCGCAGCCGCTTCATGAACGAGTCGCCGCTGTGGGCCGCGAATCAGGGCAAGCTCGACGACGCCGTGCGCATTCTGCGCGAATCGTACGGCATTCACGCGCATAAGGCCGACGAAGCGCCGCCCGCGAATCCGCAGCCGCCCGTGAGTTTTCGCGTGCTGTTTCAGCGCCCGTATCTGGCGCGCACGATCGTCGCGAGCGTGATGAATCTGTGCATTCCGTTCGAGTACACGGCCATTGCGTTTTTCCTGCCGTCGATTCTTTCGCAGTTTCTCGGCGCAGGCGTGTTCGAAACCATTTCGGCTTCGCTCGCGCTCAATGTGCTGTTCGCGCTCACGGGCGGCTTGCTCGGCATGCGGCTCGCGCATACGCGGCCTTCGCGGCATGTTGCGCTCGCGGGCTTCGCGTTGCAGTTCGTCGCGCTGGTGGCGCTCGCGTTGCTCGGGCATCCGCAGACGGCGCTGGGCATCGGCATTGCACTGGCCATGCTCGGCGCGTGGCTGTTCGCGGAGGGTTTCGGCCCGGGCGCGCAGATGATGATTTATCCGGCGCTCTCGTATCCGACGTCGATTCGCGGCACGGGGCTCGGTTTCGGCCGCGCGCTCACGGGGATCGGCAGCGCGGTGGCGCTGTTCGTGCTGCCGATCCTCAACGCGAAGCTCGGCACGGATATGTTCTGGGTTGTGGCGCTCGCGGCGCTCATTCCCATCGGCTTTCTTGCGCTCGTGAAGTACGAACCGACCGAGCACGATATCGACGATGAGACGGTGCTCGCGCGCGATCACGCGGAGCATGCCGAACACGCGTAAGCACCAGTGTTCACATAACGCTCACGTACTTTCGCGCACGACCAGTTCGCATGTGAGCGGCTTCGGGCGCCGTGGCGACGGCGCTTTTTCCTCCGCACTCGTTCCCTCGGCGTCGAGCCGCGCAAAGATCAACTCGGCGGCCAGCACGCCCATTTCGCGCGCGGGCGGCCGGATCGTCGTGAGCCCGGGCGTGAGCATCTCCGAAAACAGATAGTCGCCGAATCCCATCAACGCGACGCGACCGGGCACCGCAATGCCCGCGCGTTGCGCCGCGAGCAGCGCGCCCGAGGCGAGATTATCGTTGGCGAAGATGATCGCGTCGGCCGGCTGATCGCCTTCGATGAGCGCGAACAGCGCCTCGCGTCCCGCATGCGCGGGCTGCGCTTCTAGCGGCACGAAACAGCGCGGCTCGCGCCCGTGCTCGCGCATCACCTCCGCATAACCGTCGCGCCGCTCCATCGCGCTGAAGTCGCCCGCCGCGCTGTTCTGCACGAACGCGATGCGCCGGTAGCCGCGCTCGATCAGATGCCGCGCCGCCATGCGTCCCACCTCGGGGTGCGAAAAGCCGACTTGCCACGGCTTGCGACGCGGCTGGTAATCCCACGTTTCGACCAGCGGCACGCTCGCGCGCGCGAGCATCGCCTCGGTGCCGCGCGTGTGAAAGTGCGAGGTCAGCACGAGCGCCGCCGGCGACCAGCCGAGCAGTCCGCGCACGGCGCTCTCCTCCTGTTCCGCCGAGAAATAGCTCGACGCCAGCAGCAGTTGATAGCCGTGCGCCGTCACCGCGTCGCTGAAGCTCTGAATGGTCGCCGCGAAGATCGGCCCCGAGATGTTCGGGATGACCATGCCGATCACGCGGCTGTGCGCCGAGGCGAGTCCGCCCGCCACCAGATTCGGCACATAACCCAGCTCCGCCACCGCGCGCGCCACGCGTTCGCGCAACGCCTCCGACAAGCGCGCGGGCTCCTGAAAATAGCGCGAAACGGTGATCTGCGAGACGCCCAGATGGTTCGCCACGTCACGCAAGGTGACGCGCCCCGAGTTGCGTCGGTGCCGCGACGGCGTTTCATCCGTTGCAACGTGTTTAGTCGAATCCGGCATATGTTCCGCTGATTTCGTTATTTGACGCCTGCGCGCCGGGCAAAGGAAACTGCCGTCCATGTTAGCGCTAACCAGCGCACAAGCAAAGCGATTCGAGCGCGGCTCTGCCCGAGTGACAATCTGGCGGTCATCGCAGACGCGAGTCGGTTCGACGTGTCGGGCGATGGGCGAAACGTATCCGCAAAATTAGTGAGGAGTTCGATGAAACGGCAGTTGCATCTCGGCGCGTTCCTGATGGAGACGGGTCATCATCTGGCCGCATGGCGGCTGCCCGACGCGCAGGCCGACGCGGGACTCGATATTCGTGCGTGGATCGAACTCGCGCGCCTCGCCGAAGCCGCGTGCTTCGATGCGCTGTTCGTCGCCGACAGCGTCGCCGCCAATCTCGGCCCCGGCGCGGACCGCGTGGCGCGCGCCGACCGGCTCGACCCGCTCACGCTGCTGCCCGCGCTCGCCGTCGCGACGCAACGCATCGGCCTGATCGGCACGGCGACGACGAGCTACAACGAGCCGTATCACATCGCGCGCAAGTTCGCGTCGCTCGATCACATTAGCGGCGGCCGCGCGGGATGGAATCTCGTAACCACCGATAACGCCGCCGAGGCGCGCAACTTTGGCCGCGCCGAGCACTACGCGCATGCGGATCGTTACGCCCGCGCGCAGGAATTCCACGAAGTCGTGAGCGCGCTGTGGGATAGCTGGGGCGACGAGAGTTTCGTGCGCGACAAGGCGAGCGGCGTTTACTTCGACGCGCAGAGCGTGCGTGCGCCATGGCATCGCGGCACGCACTTTTCGGTGGACGGTCCGCTGAACGTCGCGCGCGCGCCGCAAGGGCGGCCCGTGGTGGTGCAGGCCGGATCGTCGCCGCGCGGACGCGAACTGGCCGCGCGCACGGCCGAGGTCGTGTTCACGGCGCAAGCGGATTTCGCTTCGGCACAGGCGTTTTATCGCGATCTGAAGCAGCGTGTCGTCGATGCCGGGCGCGAGCCGGATGCGCTCAAGATCATGCCGGGCGTTTCGGTAATCGTCGCGCCGACGCTCGTGGAAGCCCAGGCGCGCGAGGCGCAGTTGCAGGCGCTCGTGCATCCCGAAGCGGGCCTCGCGCTGCTCGAACGCATGCTCGGCAACGTCGATCTGCGCGGCGTCGATCTCGATGCGCCGCTGCCCGCGCTCGCGCCGACCGAAAGCGGTCAGCGCAGCCGCCAGGATCTGCTGACGTCGCTGGCGGGCACGCACGGACTCACGGTACGCGAGCTGTATTTGCGCGTCGCGGCGGGCCGCGGACATTTCACGCTGACCGGCACGCCGGAGACGGTCGCCGACGCGTTGCAGCACTGGTTCGAAAACGGCGCGGCCGATGGCTTCAACGTGATGGCGGCCGATCTGCCGGACGGACTCGCGCGCTTCTGCTCGCTCGTCGTGCCCGAATTGCAGCGACGCGGGCTGTTCCGCACGGCGTATCGCGGCACGACGTTGCGCGATCACCTGGGCCTCGCGCGACCGGTCCGCGCGTCGAACGTCGCGCATTAAACACGGCGCGCCACGCGCCACACAACAACAAACCTTCTCACACTCGCTACGCCATGAACGCTACTTCCACGCCGCGCCGGGTCGCCGGACGCGCCACCTCGCTTCGTCATTCGACTTCGCATCAGCGCCGCACACGCGCGGCGCGCGGCACGTTGCGTGCGCCGCAAAGCTGGATCGTCGGTGCGTTCTGTGCGGCGAGCGTCGTCGCGCATGCTGCGCAACCGGCTGAGCCCGCGTCGGGCGCTTCGGCTGCATCGGCGGCCACGGCGGAATCGGCGCAATCCGATCCTGTGAAGGCTTCGTCGTCGCGACCCACGGCGTTGCCGACCGTGACCGTCACGGCGACGCGGCGCAACGAGTCCGCGCAGAAGGTGCCGATCGCGCTCACGGTCGTCAGTGGCGCAGAGATGGAGCGCGCCGGCAACAACACGGTGCAGTCGCTCGTGACGGCGGTGCCGGAACTCACGTTCAAGCCGTCGCTGTCGAGCAAGGACACCACGCTGACGATTCGCGGCGTCGGCACCAATTCCACCTCGCCGGGCGTGGAGCCTTCGGTGTCGACCGTGATCGACGGCGTGGTCTACGCGCGTCCCGGCCAGGCGACGCTCGATCTGCTCGACGTCGATCACGTGGAAGTGCTGCGCGGCCCGCAAGGCACGCTGTTCGGCAAGAACGCGACCGCCGGCGTCATCAACATCGTCACGCAGGATCCGACGAAACAGCCGCGCGGTTATATCGACACGCAGTTCTATCAAGGCGGCGAGCAGCGCATTCGCGCGGGCGTGGAAGGCACGCTGCTGCCCGGCCTGCTGACCGGTTCGTTCACGGCGCTTTACGGCCGCTACGACGGCAACGTGAAGAACGTTTATAACGGCGAAGAAATCAACGGCTACAACCACAAGGGCTTCCGTTCGAAATTCGTGTTCACGCCGACGAACGACATCAAGGCCACCGTCATCGCCGACTATATGTACGCGCACGATTCCTATGCGGCGGGCGTGATCGGCAAGGCCACGAGTTCGATCTATTCGACGGCGCTTTCGCCCGTGGTGCCGAGCCTGCAGAACCGCGA
The DNA here is from genome assembly GCF_017104805.1 of Paraburkholderia sp. Ac-20347. Classification (NCBI taxonomy): domain Bacteria; kingdom Pseudomonadati; phylum Pseudomonadota; class Betaproteobacteria; order Burkholderiales; family Burkholderiaceae; genus Paraburkholderia; species Paraburkholderia sp. Ac-20347. The sequence goes on from NZ_JAAGPN010000256.1 coordinate 8,643, forward strand.
AGTGAATTATCCGTACGGGCCTTCGGTGGAGGATACGAACTGGGGCGTGTCGGCGCAGGTGGACTGGAAACTGGGCGGCGGCTATACGCTTTCGTCGATTTCAGCGTATCGGCAATGGCTCAACCAGCAGCGCACCGACGAAGCCTGGGTGCCGCAGGTGTATCAGCAGATTCCGAGTTCGAACGATCGCGGCGATCTGGGCTTCACGCAGCTCTCGCAGGAGTTGCGCCTGACCTCGCCCAAAGGCGGATTCTTCGATTACGTCGCGGGCCTGTATGCGCTGCACACGCAGGACAACGAGCACTACAACCGCGCCGTGGTCACCTGCACGAACTCCACCTTGCCGAGCATCGCGAGCGGCTTGACGCCGTGCGCGGCGGGATCGTCGACGCTCACGCCGACGACCGGCGACGCCGTGTTCGATACGCTCACGAACAGCTTTGCGGCCTATGGCGAAGGCACATTCCACTTGAGCGACCGCTTGCGGGTCGTCACAGGACTGCGCGTCACGCACGACGAAGTGGGTTACGACTTCGCGCGTACGTCGACATCGACGGCGGCGGTGTCGGGCATCAATCCGTCGTTTTCGTCGTCGGGCTGGACCAGTGCGAACGGTGTGTCCGGACGCGCGGGGCTGGAATTCGATCTGACGCGCGACGTGATGCTCTACGCCATGTACTCGCATGGCTACAAAGGACCGGCGTTCAACGTGTTCTTCAACATGCAGCAGCGCGATACGCCCGCACTCAAGCCCGAACAGTCGAACTCGTTCGAGATCGGCGCGAAGATGCAGACGCCCGATCATCGCTGGACCGCGAATATCGCGCTCTACGACACGCATTATCAGAACTATCAGGCCAATTACTACGACACGGTCGCGGGCCAGGTCGTCACGCGGCTCATCAATGCGGGGACCGTGTCCACGCGCGGCGTCGAACTCGATCTCGGCGCGCGTCCGCTGCGCGGTCTGAGCCTGACCGGCGGACTTGCGTTCACGGACGCGCATATCGACGAATTCAATTGCCCCGTGGGCGCGCAGGCGAGCTGCAACGTGAATGGCAAGACGCTGCCGTTTTCGCCGACCTTCAAGGCGAATCTCTCGGCCGACTATCGCCGTCCGCTGTGGTTCGGGCCGGAGCTGGAGGTGTACGCGAATTACTTCTGGCAGAGCCGCGTGCAATACGACCTCGCGCAGTCGCCGAATACGATTCAAGGCGCGTACGGCATTCTCAATGCCAGCGTCGGGCTGAATTTCGACAACGGCTGGCGCGTGGCGCTGATCGGCAAGAACCTGCTCGACAAGCAATATGTGAGCGTGATGGCGACGGGCTCGGGTTACGTGACGATCGGCGTGCCGCGCGATGCGGACCGCTATTTCGGCATTCAGCTTCGCAAGGACTTTTTCTGATTACGTGCAGGGAGGTTTCATCGATGCAAACGCACGCGCAAACGCTGATGCATATTTGTTTTAACGCCCTGAGGCGCTGGCGGCGCGCTGCGGCACTCGCGGTGGCGATCTCGCTGTCGTTCGCCGCGCACGCCGCTTACGCTGGACCGGTCGTCAATATCGGCTATCAGAAGGGCACGCCGCTCACCTTGCTCAAGGCGCGCGGCACGCTCGAACGCACGCTCGCGCAGAAGGGCTACGCGGTGCGTTGGACCGAGTTCGCCGCCGGGCCGCCGCTGCTCGAAGCGATGAACGCGGGCGCGATCGACATCGGCTATACGGGCGCGCCGCCGCCGATCTTCGCGCAGGCGGCGGGCAGCCGACTCGTCTATCTGGCCGCCGAACCGGCCGGGCCGCAAAACGAAGCGTTGATCGTGCGCGCGGGTTCGCCGCTCAAGCACGTTGCCGATCTCAAGGGCCACACGGTGGCGCTCGCACGCGGCTCCAGCTCGCACTATCTGCTCGTGGCGGCACTCGCGCAGGCGGGCTTGCGCTACGACGACGTCAAGGTCGTGTTCCTCTCGCCCGCCGATGCGCGCGCGGCCTTCGACAGCGGCCACGTGGACGCATGGGCGATCTGGGATCCGTATCTGGCCGTGGTGCAGCAAGCCGAACCGACCCGCACGCTCGCCGACTACGGTTCGGGCATCGCGCAGCCTTACAGCTTCTTTCTCGGCGCGCCCGACTTCGTGAAGGCGCATCGCGATGTGGTGGAAACGGTGTTGCAGGCGGTCAAGGAAGGCGACGCGTGGGTGCTCGCGCATCGCGACGAAACCACGCAACTGATTGCCCGCGAAACCGGCGTGCCGCCGCCGGTGGTGACGTACTTTCTCGCGCGCTCGCGTTTTGGCGTGCTGCCGCTCGACGACACGATTCTCGCGAGCCAGCAGCGGGTCGCCGATGTGTTCTTCGCACAGAAGCTGATTCCGCGCGCCGTGAACGTGGCGCAGGCCGCCGTGCGCGTTGCGGTGCCGTGACGCAGCGCGATGACACGCCTTCGCGCGCAAGCGTTTCGATCGCAGCGATCACGCCCATATTCAGCGTTATCGCAGCGGTTCGGCCGTGGCAATCACATTAAAAGCCAATCGATGAGCCGACAACCATAACGTTATTCGAATTGCTTGGTTAAGCGCCGCGCGATGGCCGGGTAACCTTCTGAACGTCGACTCGACAGCGAAGCGTCGGCTGCGCGAAAGCCGCAGATGCAGTAACGAATTGAATGACTCAGGTAAGCGAACGGAGTGGTGTATGTCGCAGGGAACAGCCGCAGCAGACCGCTGGTCGGGGCGGCCGAAACAATACGGCGCGAAGCAGCAAAGCCCGGCGCGCCGCTATGGCGGTATCGCAGCAGTCCTGCTGCTGCACGTCGTGCTGATCTGGGCGCTGCTCAACGGTCTCGCCACGAAGGTGGTGCAGATCGTCCAGAAGCCGGTGGAGACGCGCATCATCATGCCCGTCAAGCCACCTACGCCCGCGCCCACGCCGCCCGCGCAACCGGTCGTCAAGCAGCCGCCGCCGAAGATCAAGCGTCCGCCGCCGTTCGTGCCGACGCCCGAGGTGCACGTGGCCGCGCCGCCCGCGCCGACCATCGAGCATCAGGCCGCGCCCG